>NZ_JBPWAP010000041.1:0-49932 GCF_051776705.1 Bacillus cereus group sp. BceL291
TACTTTATGAAGACGTTTAGCCACTTCCTATCGAATCCAGTGGATTTATTTTCAAAATCCTCTAGCAATATTTTTTGAAAATGTCCCCTTGACTTTTCATAGTTGGTCTTTCACTTTATAAATAGGGTACAAATGTCATGTTTTGGCGTGAAATTTTTTCTTTTTTTTGGTACCCTTAAAAGATTAAGAGAGGAGAATTCTGGATAATGAATCGTAAATGGTTATTTTGGATTCCTGTATTACTATGGATGGGGCTGATTTTCTATTCTTCGGCACAACCATATAAAAAGCAGGATATGCGTTCAGATATTGAACAATATGTAAATGTTGAATTTGTGAAAGAGCATTTTTCATGGGTATCTATCGATTATGGTGGAGGAACCCCTGTTAGTATTGCGAATAAAGGTGTAGGCGGATTTATTGAGTTTTTCCTTCGTAAAGGTGCTCATTTTATGGTGTTCTTTATGCTAGGTTCATTGATTTATTACGCTTTTCATCGATCAGGTTATTCGAGGAAAAGATGTTTTATATATGCCCTTCTTTTCGTTGCGGGTTATGCAACATTTGATGAAATTCACCAATGGTTTACGGGAGACCGTACACCAATGTGGCAAGATTCATTGCTTGATACGTGCGGCGGGTTAACGGGGATTATAATAAGTAATTGGTTTTGGAATAGAAAAAAGCGCTAATCTCATTTCGAGATTAGCGCTTTTTTTGCGGGTAGTAAAACTCTACGTGATTGGCCTAATTAAAGTTTCACTTTATCCCGCATTAACGGGCAGTAAGATCCCCACCTCAAAATTCAGTGAAAGTAAAAAAGTTAGGTGGGGGACGGGTTGCCTGTAAAAGCCAGATTGGTGAGGGCTGATAATCAGTTGGAGATGAACAAAACCCCCACTGATTCAAGTTTCACTTTATACACCGAGTAATTCTTTTAGTTCGTCTGTTGATAGTTCAGTCATCCAACTATCGCTTGTGATGACTGCATTGTTTAGAGATTGTTTTCTTTCTAGCATTTCATCAATTTTTTCTTCTAATGTTCCTGTTGTAATGAGTTTGTGAACATGAACAAATCGTTTTTGACCAATGCGATATGCGCGGTCTGTTGCTTGATTTTCCACAGCTGGATTCCACCAACGATCGTAGTGAATGACATGGTTGGCAGCGGTTAAGTTTAATCCTGTTCCGCCAGCTTTTAAGGATAAGATGAAAATGTCATACGTTCCGTTTTGGAACTCCTCAATCATCTTGTCGCGATCTTTTTTCGGTACACTACCGTTTAAGAAGAGGACACGCTGGCCGAATTTTTCTTCTAGCACACGTTTTAGCATGTTCCCCATGCCGATATATTGAGTGAAGATGAGGCAACTTTCATTTTGATCTTTTATATTTTCTATGAGCTCCATTAACGTTTTTGTTTTCATAGAGCGTTCAACGACATTTTGTGGCTCTTCTTCTTTTAAATAAAGAGCTGGATGATTACAAATTTGTTTTAGCTTGTTCAGCATAAGTAATATAAAGCCGCGTCTTTCAATTCCACTTAATCCTTCGACATTTTGCAGTGTATCTTGAACAAGTTGTTCATATAAGGAAGCTTGTTCACCAGTAAGAGGACAGTAAGCTTTTTGTTCTTGTTTATCTGGTAAATTTAATGCGACTGTTTGATCTTTCTTCGTTCGGCGCAGTAAAAATGGTGAGATAAACCGTTGAACTTGCTGGATTTTTCCTTCATCACGATCTTTTTCAATTGGTGTGACGAAGCGGCGTTGGAATTGCCCTAAGCTTCCGAGATATCCATGATTAATAAAGTCGAAAATGGACCAAAGTTCAGCGAGGCGATTTTCCATCGGTGTACCAGTTAAAGCGATTTTGTGATTTGCTTGCAAGTTTCGTACTGCTTTCGACTGTTTCGTATGTGGGTTCTTAATATTTTGTGCTTCATCCAAAATAACAGCATCCCAGCATAATGAAGTTAGTTCTTCCTCATCGAGTTGAGCCAATGCATAAGATGTTAATACAACATCTGCTGATTGAAGGAAATCTTCAAAAGAATTGCCCTTATCTCTATTACTTCCGTAATGTAATTGAACACGTAAATTCGGTGTGAAACGCTCAAATTCTTTTTGCCAATTTCCAAGAACAGATGTCGGCGCTACGATTAATGCAGGGCCTGTTTTGAGATTGTTTTCTTTTATATATAGTAAGTAAGAGATTGTTTGAATACTTTTCCCGAGTCCCATATCGTCAGCTAGCAATGCTCCAAATCCAAGTTTTCGTAAATATAATAACCATTCAATGCCGTGTTGTTGATACGGGCGAAGTGTTGCGTTTAGTGAAGTAGGGACATCTACTTTTGGAATATCTCCAATATGAAGCAGCTTTTGGAATAGTTCCTCATAATATCCATCTAGTTCGATTTCAATATCAGTAAACGGACTATCATCTTCTACAATTTCTGTTTCAGCCGTATTTGATAAATGTTGCTGCAGGACATCTTTCATCTCTAGTCCGTATTTATCGGCACGGTTCATGAGTTTCCTTACTTCTTCGATAAAGGCTGGATCTAGTCGCATCCATTGACCGTTTATATTAAATAGACGTTTATTTTGTTCAACGAGTTCGAAAAATTCGCTTTCTGATAAATTAATGCCGTTCGTCGAAATGCGCCAATCAAAATTAACGAGCGTATTCATACCGAAGAACGATTGTGTTTGTGCTGTATTTTGCTTCAGCTGGACACGTAATTTCGGTTTTGTTGCTTTTAAATTTTGCCACCATGATGGTAGTAAAATTGTAATACCGGCTGCAAGTAATTCATTGCTTGCTTCTGTTAAGAAGTTCCAAGCTTCTGTTTCAAAGAGCTCATTTCGGAACGTATCTCCTTCTTTTAACCACGGTATGAGTTTACTAAAACCTTCTTGTGTTTCTGTAATCCGTTCTTCGTAATCGTGCCATCTTTTCGGTAAGGAATCGATGTTTTCATATACATATATGCGATGCGCCCCGCGCTTTGGTGTCACAATTGTTTCAAGCTTCCACATTTCAAATTCTTCTTGTGGTTCTTGTAGTCTTAGTCCGATTGTAAACGGAAGATCATCTTCAATATAACCAATTTTCCGAAGCCAATCTTCTTCATGTAGTGCTGTTTCCAGTTGTCTTTTCGTAAAGTCATAATGTTCATATAGTCTTTTAGCATCTTCCCAGCCGTCATTTGAGCGGTTGTCTTGTAATATGCTTTCATTTACTGCTGCTGAGAAAAGCGATGCTAATGTGTCATCTTCAATTGGTGTATTTTGAACTTTCCAAGATGGTTGTTTAGGCCAATGATTCATATCTGGTACGAAACTACCAGTCGTAAAGGCATCCCATAGTTCATTTGCATCTTTCGTAAGTGCTGTAATCGTGCCGTTTATTTGAATATGTGCAAAGGAATTCATCGGTTTGTTTGCAATGTATTCAAAGGCTTGTGCATTTGTTAGCAGCACACCTTGTTTTCCTTCGAAGGTTGCTTCTTTTAGAAACGTACCGTAGAAAGAAGTGGAGTGCCATGTGAATGCATTTCGTTTCCAACTTGTTACGGATAATGGAGTACCGCTGTCATCTTCTCCCCAAAGGAACCAACCTTGACTAACATGCTGGAGCCTAATTGTTACTTCAGTTTGATTGATCATCGATTAATTTTCCTTTCCGTAATTCCTCTTGTAGTGCACGCAGACGTGAATGGAGATTGGCGATGTGAATAATGAAAGCATCCCATTCATCGGTGCGTTTTAAGCGTTTATATAATGTGCGTAATTTCTTTAAGTAACGAACTGCACGTTTATATGATTTACGATTTCGTTCTTCAATCGCCTCTACAGCAGCAAGATGGTAAAGAGGAAGTGCCACTTCTGGCGCTTCTTTTTCAATATCTTTCAGTGGCTCTTTCAACAGTTCAATTGCCTCAAAACCATATAAGAGATGAAGCTCTGCCCATGTGCGATACTGTTTTTTCGCGAGTACGTACTGTTCGTAGTTTGTGAAACTATACGGTAATAGTTCTTGTAAAATCATTTCAAAACCAGCTTGTTCATTTGTATGTGTTGCGTATGTTTCATACATGATTACAAATAGCCGAACGATATCTTTTATGAAAATCGTATTTTCGTGATCTTGGATCGTTTTCTTTACTTGTTTATACGTAAAGGAAAGCCAGTTTTTTGCGCGATCCCATTGCATGGCACTTAATAGTTCTTCTAACCAATAGAAGTATAGACTCACAACAGAAGCAGGTTGTTTCTTTAGTAAGTCCATCGCTAGTAAATCTTCATCATTTAAAAAGAGAAGATGAGAAGACGCTAATGCTTTGGATAGTGGATTGATTTTCGTATCGATTCGTTTTTCTTCCTCTTGTATGTTCTCTTTATTGTTTAAAAGTTCACTCCATATGTGACGATAAATGAAAAATCGCTCTTGCGTATAAGCGTCGGTAGAGAAGAATACTTCATGAACGAGACGAGCTGTTTCTTGCAAAATTATTTCAGACTCTGAAGGAATCGCTTCTGATTGTAAGTCCCGAACGATGGATTCCACTTTATCTACAAATAGGCGAATGACATTAACAGGTTGGTGATAAGAATACGTTTTGTTTGCTTCGAATGCCTGAATTTCTTCTAATAATTTTTGAAAGCAGTAAATTGCTGCATGTAACCTGAATAATTCATGTATGGCGATGACGCGCGGAGCTTTCCGCTCAAGCTTCGTATAGAAATCTGTAAAGATACTCATAAGAAAATACATTTGTTTATAAGTAAGGCGAGCTTGTTCTTTTTTAAATGATTCATATTCTTTTTCAAAATATGATTCCCAACTTTTATAATCCGTTTCTTCAAAAGCTGATGATTGCAATACTTGTCTTGCAGTTCTAATAGGAGGAAGGGAAGGTTTCGTATTATTTTTAAATAAAGTTAATACATCTCCTACTTGCCCGAAACTAGACGCTGCAGATAGTAATACAGCGAGCATATGCTCACATTGTGTTGGTGCGAAGCAATCACAATAACTTTCAGCGACATTACGAATCGGAATATGAACGCTATATACGTTGCCTTCCGCATCTACAGTTCCTGACAGTGTATAACCATCAAAGTCAACGTTGTAGACAACACCACTACGATATAGGTGCCGAGCTGTAGCGACATGTTCCTGATCAGCTGTTTGCTGTGGATCTAGTCCTTGAACGAACTCATTCGCAATCATCATAATTTCATCTTTCGTAATTGAGTGTTGCAGCATAATATTCCTCCGTACACATATTTCTTTCCTTTACCATTATAAACAAAAAATGCTCAAAACAGAAAAAATGAAATTTGGATTACATAACTTGAAAATCATGGTAATATATAAAATGTTAATTTCATATATGAATATATACGTATAGGAGGAGAGATAATTTGTCAGATTTACAGACGAAGTTAGGTAGTGGAATGAATAAGTTACAAGAAGGAATAGAACAAGGGAAAATGAAGTTGCAAGTTGCACAAGAAATTGCTCAATTGAAAAAGGGAATGCAAGTGCAAATGCAGAAAAAAGCAGAGGTTCTATTAGAGGTTGGGCAGCAAGTGTATGTTCAATTAAGAGAAAGTGGAGTAAATGAAGCGAGCTTAAAAGAAATGATTGCTCCAGTTCAAGAATTTGATGTAGCTATTTATCAAGCAAGAAAGCGCATTGTTGAATTGCAAAAACAACAAGGTGAAAAAGCTACATGTGAATGTGGTGGACCTTTATCAATAAATGATAAGTTTTGTGGTTCGTGTGGAAAATCTAACCCGATGTTAGCGGTAGAAAATGAAGGTGAAACGGTAAATTGTATTTCATGTAATGAGCATATCGATAAAAACTCTACTTACTGTCCAGTTTGTGGAATTAAGCAAAGTGGGGAGTGAATTAAATGTATTGTCGCACATGTGGAAAACAACATGGTGAAGAAGTAAATTATTGCCCAAATGAAGGTAGTATGGAGATTGCAGGAGCTATAGATGCAGTAACATTAGAAAAAGATACTGCAAAATACTGCAAAGGTTGTGGCAGTGAAAATGCTCAAAAAAATTTATATTGTCAAAAGTGCGGGTATTCTTTATCTGTTGTGAAGAAAAAAGAACAATCTGTAAAATTGCCTACAATGGATGGTGCTCCTAAGGTTGAATTTAAAGCAGATAAAGCCGTGTTACAAAAAGGTTTTATTGGTGGGGCTGTTGCAAGTATTCTCATGTTAATTGCTGGTTGGATTGGTAGTTTATTATTTGCTTCTATGTTAAGTGAGATGTTTAGCAAATTTGCGAAAGAATTAGAAATGTTGCCAAGTTTTTATTCGAGTGCAACTTCTACGATGTTAAGTTACCATTTACTTGGTTTTACAGCTAACGATGATAGTGGATTGATATTTTCTTTATCTTGGCATACTCCATTTACATTATTATTAATCATTCCATTTATTATTTTCGCTGGTACAGGAATTTGGTTAGGGAAACAGCATGTTGCGAAAACGATTAAAGATCAAATCTTTATGGCAGCAACAGTTGGTATTATTTATGGCGTCTTTTTATTCATTATAAGTTTTATAGCATCACAATCTTTTGCAATTCCATTCTCAGAAGCAGGTAAGATTACGGTTGGCTATTCAGCGATTAAGAGTTTATTGAGTGGTTTTGTATGTGGGACATTATTTACCTTATTAGGATTTATTGCTCATACAAGCAAAAACAATATGGCAGTAGCATTTCAAGAGTTAATGCCATATGGAGCGTCTGTGTATTACGGTGTTTCAGCTATGATAAAAGGACTTTTAGTAACAGCGGTAGCGGTTTGTATTATGGCGTTAGTAAGTAAGGAAGACGGTATTGAACCATTAAAAGAAATAACAACTTTAAAATCTGAAAGTACATTATTAGCATTAGAGTTAACACCTCAATTATGGAGTATGGCTCATTTTGCGCCGTTAGAAGTATCAAGTCCAGCACTTAGTAAAGAATTTACTAGAATTGGTAAGAAATCAAATACATATGAGAGCACGCTATCGTTTTCATTTATATCAGGCGTCTCTGTAAATGGCGTAGAGCTTAGGGAGATATTGATTTCAAAAGGAGCAAATGAGGAAAGCCTTGCAGAATTCGATAAAGTGAATAATGTATTCCATTATGGTTTATTACTGCTTATTATTCCATTGTTCTTTATGTTTAGAGCGGGAAGAAAGTTAGCTAAATTACCGACCGCCAATATATATATTACATTAGCGGTATGCAGTGGTTCTTACACAATTATGATGATTGTAATGAATATAATTTCTAAGTTCCAAATTAATGTTTCAGGAACGGTAACAGGTTTATTTGGAACAAGTGGAACGGTATTATCTATGCAAAATTCATTTATATATTTAACTTTGTTTAGCTTGATTGTGACATATGTAGCAGCATTTGCTGGAATGAAATTAGCTAAAAAATAGGAGGAGAGCACGTTGAAGTTTTGTGGAACATGTAAAAAGAATGTTGCAGACCATTTGAACTTTTGTCCGGAGTGTGGGAGTAAAGTAGAAGTAATCGTTGATAACACTGCTGCTTCATATACAGAATTACAAAGCGAGACAAAATCAGTGAAAAGTAAGAAAAATTTATTTTTGATCATTGGTTTTGCTGTTATTGCTGCATTATTATTTGGGGCATATAAGTTTTCAAAAGAAAAGCAAGTAAATGTAATGATTGAAGCATTCCAAAAGAAAGATATTAATACAATTGATGAGTTTGTAAAAGCGAATGATTCAAGCTTAAAGATTAAGACAGAGGATATTAAAGCGTACATGCGTTATTTAAAAGAGAATCCTTCTTACAACAAACAATTACTGTCTTATTTACAGAAGGAGACAGTAGATCAAAAGTTAACTAAAGATAAATCTTCATTTAAGGACGGGGAAATAGTAGAAGAGGGAAAAGAATGGTTCTTATATCCAAAGTATAAGTTTAGCATGAAATCTTATTATATGAGCATTAGTACAACTGCAAAAAATGCAGAGATATATGTGAATGACAAAAAAGAAACAGAGCTTTCTAGTGATAAAACTTCGAAAGAGTTGGGGCCATACTTCCCAGGTACATATGTTGTAAAGGCAACGGCGAAGACAGAACTGACTGAATTAGAAACAGAGAAAGAAGTAGATCTAGCGGATGAACAGAGCGAGAAGGTGAAAGTGGATTTATCGCTTGAAGGCAAGTATGTAAGCATTTCTTCTGATGAAAGTGATGCAACTGTATTTGTGAACGGGAAAAAACGTGGAAAATTAAATTATGGAAGTTATAAGCTTGGTCCTGTATCCACAGATGAAACAGTAGAAGTACATTTAGAGAAAACTACTGATTTTGGTGTGATGAAATCTGAAAGTGTTAAAATTGGAGACCAAAGCACGTATTACTTAAAATTCCCGAAAGAAACATCAAGTTCAGCGGTGGGCGAATTTGTAAGAAATCATATTTATGATAACGTACGTGCAATTTCATTAAATGATTTTAGTTTAATTGAAAATAATTATGATAAGAGCGGGAAATCGTATAAGGAAGACCGTGATTATATACAGTATTTACACAAAAAAGGAATTACAGAAGACTTATTAACGATGGAAGTTCGTAATGTAGAGCGTCAAAGTGATACGAAATATAAAGTAACGACATATGAAGAGTATCATATTCGTTACGGTGATGGATCTGTGAAGTTCAAAAGTTTTAATAACGAACATATTGTAACTGTGAATGGAAATGGAAAGATGCTGTATCATTCTCTTGGTGCAAATAATACGTTGAAATCAGAAGATGTATCTGGTCCAACTCGTTAATATGAGAGAAGCTGTTCAATATTTGAACAGCTTCTTTTTTGTAGCTAAATCGATATTTCGTGTCGAACCGTTGATATATTTTTTTACAATTATGAGTGTGTTTCCTTTAATATTTCTTGTACATATGGATCATGTAATATTTGCTCTATAATTGGTAACATGTTTTGTTCAAATGGAATGTCGATAGGAAATGGCTTTTGAGAGCCTGGTTTTATTCCATATTGCACAATTTTGTAATGTGTATTGTTTTCAGACTTGAGCACAATTAACTTATAGCGGTTATCATCGCCAGCGAGTGAAAAATCAATAGAAGTAGCGTTATATGTCACTTCATCTTTATATATGTACGGTTTTGGCGTACCAATCCAGTCTACTTTTGCTTGTACATTCATGGGCATAGCCTCCTTATATGTATTATAAATAAATACAAGCCAGCTCTCAATAAAGAGAACCGGCTTGTAATTTAGCAGTTATTGGTTATTTTAAAATTTTCACTTTAACAGTTTTGCGTCCCCATTTTTGAGCAGCGCTATCTGATCCAAGTAAGATATCGATACGGTTACCTTTAATTGCACCACCAGTATCTCCAGCGATAGCTTCTCCGTAACCTTCTACCCATACTTTAGATCCTAATGGGATTACTTTCGGGTCAACAGCGATCATTTTCATGTTTGGATTCGCAGTTAAATCATGACCCATTGCAGTTAATACACGGCCGCCATATGTGCCACCGTTTTCGCTCGGGTGAGCTGTATATGCTGTAGCTACAACTGTTAACTCACGACCACCAGATGGTTCGCTAGTTTCAGCAGCTTTCACAGCAGGCTTAGCAGCTGGTTTTGCTTGTGCTACAGGTGTTTGAGCCTTAGCTGGTGCTTCAGCTTTAGCGGGAGCCGTTGTTTCTTGTTTCTCAATTACAGGTGCTGTACCTGTTAAGAAAGGAACATGAACATAAGCTGTTTTCCCGTTATATTCAAATTGTAACCACTCATTTTGTACTTGGTTCGTTGTTTCGATTACATCGTCTTTCTTCAACTTTCCAAGAACCTCTGAGTTTGTGTTCGCTTCAGCACGTACGTTTAATACGTTAGCTGTTACGTAGTAGATGCTTTTTGTGAACTCTGCACTTACGAATGCGTCTTTACCGTCTAAAGTAACTTTTGACCATCCGTTCTCTGTATTTTGTACATCTATTTTATTACCGTTTAGTAATTTACCGACAACTTTTGATTCCGTAGTAGGGTTTTCGCGTACGTTTAGTACATCTGTTGTTACAACAGTTTCTGCATTAGCAGATGATGTGAAAATCCCAAGACCAAAAACTGCTGCTGTTGCTATACCAATTAATTTTTTCATGATAGCCTCCATTGCGTTTGTTTTCGTGTCCTCATTATAGCAACAGATTTTTTCGGATTTGGGGAAAACACACAATTACAAACCATTCGTAATAAGTCGTTAATATCCTGTAATATAACAAAAAATATAGGAAAGCGTTTTTCATTCTATATGAATCATAGGTTTCTAGTTATATTCAAAATATTTAATACAACATGTTTTTTTCGACGTAAATAAAAATGTTGCAGTAATGTTACATGATGTTTACTAAACGATTACATTCCTTGAGTATTTTACCGTTTTATGGGTAATATAGTTATATAAACATAAACATTTTGTTTGTGAAGCTATAAACACGTGCTATATACTAGCAAAAAAACCGCATAATTGTTACAAAACGAAAGGGTTGCAAGGAAGAAATTTGCCCTTTTTTACATATGTAACACATCCTTTTTTAGGAAAATACATTCCTATCCGCGTTTTTCTCACACAATTTGACAGCAGTATTTCTAACTTGTAGCTCTTGCAGAGTGAAAAGGTTATACGAAAGGTAAGGCTGTCCATAAGAATTCGAATTGGTGAAGGTGAAAGTAAGAAAATCACCGCAAAATTATAGTTTTCTATCCGATTTTACATATCGGAATTTATGTTATTTACAAAAGCGAAACCTACGAAGGGGGATTTGATGAGGAAACTGACAAAAACATTCATCGTTTCATTAACATTATGTATTGCATTTACAATTTGGGGGATTATTCCCGAATCTATTATTGGAAAAGGTAGTTTAGGAAATGTAACAACCGCAATTCAAACTGCATTAGTTAGTAAGTTCGGCTGGTTTTATATTATTTCCGTTTCTATTATTTTAGGTGTGTCTATCTTTTTAATTGTTTCGAAATACGGTTCTATTCGTTTAGGTAAAGATGATGACGAACCTGATTATAGTTATATGACATGGTTTGCTATGCTATTTAGTGCTGGTATGGGTATCGGGTTAGTTTTCTGGGGCGTTGCCGAACCATTAAACCATTTATACGCACCTCCGTTTGGAGAAGGTGCAACTGAGGAAAGTGCGCGTCTTGCACTGCGTTTTTCATTTTTCCATTGGGGATTACATCCTTGGGGACTATATGCGTTTGTAGCGTTATGTATTGCTTACTTTACCTTTAGAAAAGGAAAAGCAAGTACGATTAGTGCGACAGTAGGTCCGTTATTTAAGGGCGGGGAACACGGGCGTATTGCTCATTCATTTGATGTGTTAGCTGTTTTTGCAACTGTGTTTGGTGTTGCAACGTCATTAGGTCTCGGTGCAAAACAAATTGCAGGTGGTGTTAGCTATTTAACATCTATCCCAAATTCATTAACGACACAGTTAGTTATTATTGCAATCGTAACAGTATTATTTATGTTATCTGCGCAAACAGGTCTTGATAAAGGAATTAAATATTTAAGTAATACGAACATTATTTTTGCGTTTGCACTTATGATTATTGTATTATTTGCGGGTCCAACAAACTTTATTATGAATTACTTCACTTCAACAATCGGTTCTTACATTCAGGAATTACCAAGCATGAGCTTCCGTTTAAGTCCATTAGACGAAGGTGGAAACCAATGGATTCAATCGTGGACAATTTTCTATTGGGCATGGTGGATTGCGTGGTCACCATTCGTAGGTACGTTTATTGCTCGTGTTTCACGAGGCCGTACAATTCGTGAGTTTGTTATCGGTGTGTTACTCGTACCGACCGTAATTGGTGCACTGTGGTTCTCCGTTTTCGGCGGAACAGGTATTCATATGGAGCTGTTTGGTGATGCACATATCTTCGAAAAAGTGAAAGAGATGGGAACAGAAGTAGGATTATTCGCTATGTTCGATCAGATGGGCAGCTTTGGATCAGCTTTATCAGTTTTAGGTATTTTACTTATTGCAACATTCTTTATTACATCTGCAGACTCTGCAACATTCGTTTTAGGGATGTTAACGACACATGGTAGTTTAAACCCACCAAATCGTATTAAAATGATTTGGGGTATCGTTCTAGCCGCGATAGCTTCTACGCTATTATATATTGGCGGATTAGAAGCATTACAAACGGCAGCTATCATTGCAGCATTCCCGTTCGTCTTTGTTATTTTCTTTATGATGGCAGCATTATTTAAAGAGTTACAAAAAGAAGGACGTATGAAGCGTCATTATTAATAGAAGGAAAAGAGCTGATTTCATATCAGCTCTTTTTTTATCCCTCTATTTGCTGAGCAGTAAGAACCCCACCTCAAAATTCAGCAAAAGCAAATAAATCGAGCTACTTGTAAAAGCCCGATTGGTGATGGCTAATGAAAGTTTCACTTTATATAGAAGGAATTTAAAATGCAGGTAGGGGAAATAAAATACTTTACCATATAAGTAGTATGCCTTTTATACGAAGAAAAAACGATAGGTTTCGACAATATTCGATCCCTTACGAATTCTATTCATATTTTTGACAAAAAATTGTCGGAAATGTGTTGTCACGTTTATATATATGTGCTATATTATTTCCTGTAAGCGATTTCAAATAGTTTTAAAGCGCATTCAAGGGGGACATCTAGAATAATGAAACGTTACGAAAGAAAGTGGAAGCATATTTGTTTGAAACGTGTGGCACATCGTAGTGTCCAAGAAAGCACGGAACCTAAGACTGAAACGCGCAAAGAACAGCAAGAGAAGCAATTGGTTCTACAAAAATAGCAATCACTTTTTCGTATATAAATGAAGGTCGATCGTTCGTTGGGGGATGGACGTGAAATTACTTTCAGCTAAGGGGTATTGTCTGATATATAATTTATACGGCAATAAATAAGCACAGAGCATACGGCGCTCTGTGCTTATTTTTATTATTTATCTTTTTTAAATCGAACTGTTTTATCCCAGCCAATGACTTGTTTCTTGCTCTTTGCACGTAAGTATAAGATTAAGCTACGAATAAATAAGTACGTAAAGAGCTGTGCGTACGTAAAGTACATAATAACGCTAATAAAAATATTAGTCGGTGTAAAGGTTCGTTCGACACTCTGGGCACTAAATAATTGAGAAACATATGTAATATATGCGACATACCACATAAATAGTAGCGGAATGCTATATTGAATTTGGAATATCCCGAGTAGCCCAATTACAAACCAAACGTTCGAAATGATTAGGAATAGCCAAAATACAACATACACTAGAACTTGTTGTAAGGAATGAACAAGCAGCTTTCCTTTAAAGAAACTTAATGATGAGAACATTTTTTCTAAAATATATAAATTTCCTTGGAGCCAACGTGTACGTTGTTTAATAAGAATTTTTAAATGCTCTGGTTCTTGTTCCCAAGTAACTGATTCTGGGACGATTGGTAAGAGATAACCTTTTTGTGTAATTCGTAATGTTAATTCAGCATCTTCTGCAATTGCGTAAGGGTCATAGCCACCAAGCTCTTCTAGTGCGGAGCGACGAAGAAGCATGTTTGTTCCTGTCAGCGAGCCCGTTTGGAATAGTAACCAGCGTCCAGATTGCATAAGGAGCTGGAAGATTTGGAATTCTAGCGAAATCATTCGCGTTAACCAGTTTCTTTTTTCGTTTACTGTACGAACGTGTCCAACAGCTCCAACAGCATCTTCAGTTGTTTCAGCGTGTTCTACAAGCATTCGCAGTGCGTGTGGTTCAGGTTGGTTATCTGCATCGTAAACACAGAAGTACTCACCATCTGAAATACTAAGCCCATAGTTTAGTACACGTGATTTACCCTTCGGTTCACCGGGAGGAACACGAATATGACGAATATGAGCATAAGCTTTGTCGAAATCATCTCCGATTTCAGGTGTTTCATCTTGAGAGTTATCATTTAATAAATAAATAGTTAGCTTTCCTGGATATTCAATCTTTGCCATCGCCTCTAAAGTATCTTTAATAACGACGCCTTCATTATGGGCAGGTATGAAAATATCGACGCTCGGATAATGTTCTAGCGTACGATCTTTTCGTTTACTATTTCGGTGAATTAAGCCCGCGATTGTTAAGAAAGAGTAGTAAACGAGTAAGCCAGAGAATAGAAAGGCCGTAAAAATAAGTACATATTTAATTGAAAATGTGATACTAATCCAAAAAACGAGTACGCAAAACAGAAGGAATAAAAGAAGTATAACGAGAGTCATCATAACAGTGTCTGTCCTTTGTTTCCAATTTGCTCGCGTGAAATTTTTATATCTTTGATTGCTTCAGCAGCAAGCCATTGCTCCATTTTTGGTTTTAGGCGGTTCATTACAATGTCAGCACCAGCTTCATTTGTGTTTTGTAATAAAATAACTAGCGTATTATTATCATATTCAGCAGCAAGGTCAAAATCATTCCTTACTGTTTCAACTAATAAAGAAGCTACACGGTTCATAACACTTTCCTTCGTATATTTACTAAAGGAAGTGAAATCAAAGTAAATGATAACGCCTGTTTCATTACGACGATTCATTGCAGTCGTTAATAACGCTTGGCGTCTCTCGAATTCTTGTCTTGTTAGTAATTTGGATTCTCCAATATATTGTTCCAATGTTCTCACACGCTCAGTTAAAGCTTTATTTTCATGAATCACTTTTTTCAATAGGTGAGTTGTTATATATACAATGAAGAAGTTAGCTGCCATCAGGAAGTGGGTAATCATATATTGCCATTGATCTGATGTACTCCATAAGTGAAGCCATGCTTGATAGAACAAATAAAATACGGAAATAATGGTTCCTAGTATGAAGAAAACAAATGCTGTTTTGTCAGCTAAAAATAAGAATAGTACATTTACGATTACGTATATTATTGTAAAAATGAGAGCATGCTCATATTTCGTCACATATACAGTAGTAAAATAAAATACAATTTGTAAAATCCACATAGAGAGGATTTTATAGAACTTATCTTTCACAAAACTTTCCTCCTTAAAGCTATTTCATCAATAGATACTTGTAGTATGCGCAATTATTAAGAAATTGACCATGTCGTTAAACTCTTTTGAAGGGCAACAACAAGTAGTATCTCTATTTTCATAAGAAAAATAAAAAGACTTAAACATTATTGTATCATAATGTGCTTATATTTAGGATAAATTGATTAATAGATACATAAAAGATGTTTGGATTGCATGAAAAAAGTCTCCTCTTGTAGAAAGAGAAGACTCTATATAAGTTTATAGGAACATCATACCTGCAACTGCTGCGTTTAAGAAGTTCGCTAATGTACCAGCGATAACTGCTTTAATCCCTAATTGTGCAATTTGTTTACGGCGAGTAGGAGCTAACGTTCCTGTTACACCTAATTGAATTGCGATAGAAGAGAAGTTTGCAAATCCACAGATTGCAAATGTTAAAATTAGATTTGTTTTGTCAGAGAACTCTGCCATGTGTGGTCCTAAGTTTGCGTATGCAACGAATTCGTTGATTGCAAGTTTTTGACCGATAAAGCTTGCTGCTTGTATCGCTTCACCAGGAGAAACCCCGATTAAGATTGCGAATGGTGATAATAAGTAACCA
This sequence comes from Bacillus cereus group sp. BceL291, assembly GCF_051776705.1. Lineage (NCBI taxonomy): Bacteria > Bacillati > Bacillota > Bacilli > Caryophanales > Bacillaceae > Bacillus > Bacillus cereus group sp. BceL291. Next base: position 15,731 of record NZ_JBPWAP010000041.1, read on the forward strand.
AAGATTAAATCAAGACTAAGTTTAATATCGAACAGAGAACCAACCCATCCTAATAATCCATTTAATAAAGCGATTAATGCGATGAAAGCCATTAACATTGCTGCTACGTTAATAACAAGTTGCATACCTTCAGATGCGCCGCGTGCAGCTGCATCAATAACATTTGCGTCTTCACGTTCTGTAGAAAGTTCAACGTTATTATCTACTTTTTCTGTCTCTGGCATGATTAGTTTCGCAATTAATAAGCTCGATGGAGCCGCCATAATTGCAGCTGCTAATAAGTGCTCTAACGGAATACCCATTGCTGCATAACCGACAAGAACGGATCCAGCAACAGCTGTCATACCGCTTACCATAATAGTGAAGAATTCACTATTTGTTAAGCGTGCTAAGTAAGGTTTAATTAAAATTGGAGCTTCAGTTTGTCCTAAAAATACAGTCGTTACTGAGTTTAGGCTTTCTGCTTTAGAAGTTCCAAGAAGTTTACTTAATGCACCACCAACGATGCTAACAAATTTCTGCATAATACCGAAATAATATAAGATTGCTACTAATGAACTAATAAATACGATTGGAAGTAGTGCTTGAATAAAGAATACAAATCCCCAAGGTCCCTTTGCGTTGACTAAATCCCCAGTAACGAACTTAATTCCCTCGTAAGAAAAATTAATTAATCCTTGAACACCGTCAGCAGCGTGTTTTAAACCTGCTTTACCAGCATCCCATCGTAATACGATAAATGAAAATGACATTTGTAATGCTAGCGCGATTAAAATTGTGCGCCAATTAATAGCTTTGCGGTTGGAAGATAGTAGAAAAGCAATTGCTAATACTCCAATCACGCCGCCAATTCCCCATAAAAGATTCATGCAGTGTATGCTCCTTCCTCATAGTAAAAACAGTGTATAAACCAGTTGTCTATACGTTTGCGAATATAACATCTTTAGTAACTTATCATAATGGACATCGGAGGTCAAACGTCTAATGAAAAGTTTAAATAAAAAGAAAATTCTTCAAAAAAACACATATAAAATAAATAGACATGAAATAGGTTATGTTTTTTATGAAAATATATACATTATGATAACGTTATGCATTGTTTTTGTAGAATAAAGTGTATGAAATGGAAGAATGGATACATTATTTTTATAGAGGGAAGCTAGGGGAAAGGGAGTAATGTGTTGAAATCGTACAAAAAAGCCTTCTAGTAAACTAGAAGGCTTTGAAACTATTAATTAAGGTGCTTTCGTGTATCCTAAGAAGTGGCTCTTCCAATAAGAGTTACTTAATGAAGCGATTGCTACACCTTTATCTCCAGCTTGGATAAATGATCCGCCCCCAAGGTAAATACCCATGTGAGAAGGACCAGATTTATAAGTGTTTTGGAAATAAATTAAGTCACCAGGTTGTGGACTTGAAGTTTGTGGTAGGCTACTCCAATATCCTGCAACACTTTGGCGGCTAATGTTATGACCAAATTTCTTAAATACGTGGTAGATGTAGCCACTGCAGTCTACGCCGTTAGCAGAAGTTCCGCCCCAAACGTACGGTACACCTTGCATTGATTTTGCATATGCAAGTACGGAAGAACTGTCGCCGCTATTGTTGCCTGTATTATTATTGTTGCTATTGTTTTGATTGTTATTTTGGTTATTGTTAGGCTTATTATCTACTGCGCCTCCAACTGGTGTTTTAGACAGGTAACGTGTTCCGATATAACCAGTTTGACCGTTGTAGTTAATTTTGCTCCATCCAGAGTTTTCAGAGATTACTTGAACCTTCTGTCCTTGTGGAAGTGCGCCTATGATTCTATAATTTGTACCTTCGCCGCTACGTACATTTAGTGCAGAAGCATTAATATAGTAGTCGCCAATTGCACCTTGGTTAGGTTTTTCAGGTTGTTTTGGTTGCTCAGGAGTAGTAGTGCCACCTTTAACGAATTTTACAAATTCGCTACTAACAAAGCCTGTTTTTCCTTGGTAATTTACTTTAAACCAACCGTTTTCAGAGCCAACTACGTTTAATGTTGTACCATTTAAAACGCCACCAATTACACTATGGTAAGCGGCAGGGCCTGTACGAACACGTAGAGATGTAGCGTTAACCACGTAAGAACCACCAGTTTGAATAGTTCCATTATTATTGTTTTGCTCTTGTTTGTTGCCTTCTGTAACGTTTTCGTTAGAACCGCCTTTTGTTACATAGTCTTTGCTTACATAAGCAGTTTGTCCTGCGTAATTGATTTTGAACCAATCTTGAACTTCTCCAACAACTTGTACTACTTGTCCTTTTGTCACAGAACCTACAGTTGTGTGAGAAGTGCTAGGACCTGTACGAACGCGAAGGGAAGATACATTTACTGTATAGTTTCCGCTTGCTGGTTTTACTTCTTGGTTGTTATTATTCGTATTGTTGTTTGAAGAACCTGCATTAGAAGAAACGCCAGATACGAATTCGCTACTTACGTAACCTACTTGTCCATTATGGTTAATTTTCACCCAACCATTTTCTTGTCCAATTACGTTTAATGTTTGTCCTTCATATACACGTCCAGAAACAGAACTAGATGTGTTAGGAGCTGTACGTACACGTAATACATCAGCAGTAACTTTATTGTTTCCACCTGTGCTTACATTGTTGTTTGCTGCGCCACTTTTTGATACAAATTCGCCACTAACAAAGCCTGTTTGTCCATTAATGTTAATTTTGAACCAACCGTTTTCTTCGCCAATCACGTTTAGTGATTGACCGTTATAAACGCGTGAGATGATGTCGTGAGAAGTGCTTGATCCCGCACGAACATGTAATACGCTCGCGTTTACCTTATAAGATGAGCTGTTTGATGCAGAAGCTTGGACAGTTGTAGCAGCTTTTTGTGTATTTTGTTCAGGTGCAGCTTGAACACTATCAAGTGTAGGTGCTGCTCCTCCTGCTACAGACACTGCCGCAAGACCGGCAAGATACTTTTTCATAATTTGTCGATTCCTTTCTGTCTGTAATGTAGTGAAGAAATATTTACCAACTGTTAAAAATTCTAAAGAGCATGTCGATTACTGTCAAGACTTATATAGGAATCTGAATATGACAAAAAGATTACAAGAAAAAAATCAAGGCATAAAATTACACCTTGATTTCCATTTAAATGCATATATTGAATATGAAAGGACAGAAATTATTCGTGTTTAAGAAGATGCCATATTGGATTGTAATAAGATTTGATTAAAAGATTTTTGCAGTTTTTTGGTGATAGGCCCAACTTGCCCATCTTGAATCGCGGTCCCATCAAGGTGGGTCATTGGCAAAATTTCAATCGTTGTGCCTGTAAAAAAGCATTCATCTGCTTGATAAACGTCACGAACGCTGAAAAGTTCTTCCTGCACAGGAATGTGAAGAGTATTCGCTAAAGAAAGGACATATTGACGAATAATGCCATTTAAAATAAGGTGATTGGCTGGATGTGTGTAAAGCGTTCCGTTTTTAATTAAAAAGAAGTTGGAATGGCTTCCTTCCGTTACAATACCGTTCCTTACGAGAAGTGCCTCTTTACAGCCTTTCCGTTCAGCTTTCGTAGCAGCTAGTACGTTTGGTAATAAATTTAATGATTTAATGTCACAGCGTAGCCATCGAGTATCGGGTTCTGATATAGCGCGTATACCATATTCAATCCATAAAGCTGGTCGTTCTTTTTTTGTAATATAGGCATAAATTGTCGGAGGGTTGTCATATGAAAATACATGTGTGCGAGCTTGTACACCACGAGATACTTGCAAATAAATGGTGCCATCTTCGTGGAAATGGTTTCGTTCAATTAATTTGTAAAGTAAAGTGATGAGCTCAGCTTTTGAGAAAGGGAGCGATAATTCTACTTCTTCCATGGATCGATATAATCTCGTTATGTGCGGATCTAATAAATGAAAGTTCCCTTTATATAGGCGAATAACCTCATAGACACCATCTCCGAACTGCGAACCTCTCTCTTCAAGTTCTATGTACGTTTGTTGTTTTGTTGTATCAATAACTTCATCATTCCAAAGTACAAATTTTTCGTATGCCAATTTCCGTCCCATCCTTTCGTAAGTACGTAAGTAACGTGAAACTTTCATTCATGCGAGATAAAAATCACTATAGTAATTTTTATGTGAGCAATTCTCTACATATGACCATATATGTATTTGTAAATCATAGAGAAATAAGGATGATCTACCCCGCATTAACGGCAGTAAAGCCCCTACTTACAAATTCGGGTAGAGCAAAGAAGTGAAGTGGGCGAATCACTGCCCGTAAATGCCCGATTGATGAGGGCTGATTAAAGTTTCACTTTACAGCATTTTGTATATACAAATTCGAAAATAAGAAATGAGAATCCTGCTTTTAAATAAAAAAAAGCAACATTCTTATGGAATGCTGCACAAGGAGGGTAGCTATCTTTCATAGGGACATTGTCTCGTTGAATGCTTTGTGTATGGAAACAAAACAAGTTGAAAGACAATTATAAGAAAGTAGAAACAAAAGATTTACAAATTTCTTTAAGGGATCTTACGAAAGATGAGAGATAAGAAATATGTAGAACCTCGTTTATATATTTTATTATAGAGATTCTTCATTAACACTATGTGAATATTTGGTAAAGGTTATGTAATTTTAAAGTTAATGAATATAAGTAGTTGTATGGAAGAAAATAAAAAAGAGGCTGAGATTACTCAGCGCTCTTCTTTTCTTCTTTAATAACTGTTTTTACTTCACCAGTTTTGATCTTATTACTTTCAGAGAAGCGAAGTAAGTCACCTTCAATGATTTTATCAGACATGTTCAATTCATTTTGGGCACGATCAATTAGTGGCTGGGATTCTTCTTTCGGTAATTGTACAACTTCGCCAGTAGCACGGTCATAGAATGTACTGTTTGTGTACATGTATTTATCTGTAACGAAGCTACCGTCACGAAGAACAACAAATCCTTTATTATCAGGTGAGAATACATCATGACCGAATCGAACGTCATTTGTAGAATCTACACCAAGTAAGTTTAGAATAGTTGGTTTAATGTCAATTTCACCAGTTGGTTTCGAAATTGTTTTACCTTCTTTTTGACCTGGAACGTGAATAAACATCGGTGTTTTTTGTAAGTTCATATGGTCAAATGCAGTGATTTCTTCTTTTCCTAAGAACTGTGCCATTGCACGGTTATGGTTTTCAGAAATACCGTAGTGGTCACCGTAGAATACGATTACTGAGTTGTCGTAAATACCTTCTGCTTTTAGACGCTCAATAAAGTGTTTCATTGCTTCGTCTAAGTAACGAGCAGTTACCATGTAACGGTCAAATACTCCATCACCAGAATTGTATTCATCGATTAATTTTGTACTGTCATCGTAAGTGAATGGGTAATGATTCGTTAAAGTAAGGAAGCGAGTATAGAATGGTTGCTTCACTTGTTTTAACATATCAATAGATTGATCGAAGTACTCGATATCTTTTAATCCCCAGTTTAATTTTGTTTCTGGCGTAATCTTGTAGTCAAGCTCGTTGTAGTAACGATCATAACCAAGTGCTGGATACATAATGTTACGGTTCCAGAATGTTGCGTTGTTTGCGTGGAATACCGACGTGTGATACCCTTGCTGACGTAAAATTTCTGGAGTTGCTGTATATTCATTGTTACCGTGTGTGAAGAATACAGCACCGCGGTCTAGTGGATATAACGAAGTATCTACTAGGAATTCAGCATCAGATGTTTTACCTTGACCAGTTTGATGGAAGAAGTTATCAAAGTAATAACTTTCTTTCGTAAATTGGTTTAAGAATGGTGTAACTTCTTGTCCATTAACTGTTGCACCAATTAAGAATGTTTGTAATGACTCAAGAGAGACAACAATTACGTTTTTCCCTTTTGCAGTACCGAACATATTTGGATCTGGTTTACTTTGTGTTGTTTTTACGTAGTTTTCTGTTTCTTGTAATTTACTACCGTCAGCGAACGCTTTTTGTGAACTTGATTTTGCTTGTAAGCCAAGATCGTATACTTGATGTACATATAATCCTAAGTTTTTAACAAGCATAACGCGGTCGAATGAACGTGTTAATAGTTCTGGGCGTTCAGCTTCTGCAAGTCCTAAGTTTGCGAAGAAAATAGCAACTGTTGATACGAAGTATAGAGAACGCATCGGGCGTGCTACACGCTCTGTAGGTGCAAAGTTCTTCATTTTCTTTAATAGAACGAAGAAAACGATAATGTCTGCAAATGCAAGAATAATTTTGTAGTTAAATAATTCTTTCACACTAGAACCTAAACTTCCGAAGTTAGATGTTTGTCCTAGCACCGGTAATGTAACGAAGTCATTGTAGAATCCGTAGAACATTACGTTACCAACAAGAACGATTGTTAAGACAAAATTAATTCCAAGTGCTATATAGTTACGTTTTTTCCCTTTTGCAAATAATGCAAGACCAACAAGCAGTAATGATGCTGCTAATGGGCTAAGGAATAAAATGAATTCTTGCATGAAAGATTCAAGTTTTAAATCAAAGCTTGTGCGTGTAATAAGGTAAGTTTTCAGCCATAAGGCTAAAGCTACGAATACAGTGAAACGCACATTTTGAAATTGTGATTTCAAGGTTTCTTTCATTCATTTCCACCCTTTCTCTATCAGGCTTGGTCGATTTTGGAGCGAAAAATGCTAAAATAAAAAATACATAGTTTTCTTGGCCATAATTAAAGGTTCTATATTCACCCATATACGACTATAACTATGCATACCCTTTTGGTTTCTTTTGTTGCTCATAAGCATAACGTCATTTCTGTATTATACAACAAAATTCATTTCTGAGAAACACTATAACATTTTACATTTTTTGTATAAGATTTGTCACTACCAGAGAAAACTTTAACATTCGTTTATATGTCCGTCAACTAGAAAATATAACAAAGGTAGAGCAGAATGTTAAGTGGAAGTGAAAATTTTCTTTGTTGAGAAATAAGAAATGAATATGGGTAAGGGTTATCTAGAAATCTATTATATGAAGGAAATAGTGTGAAAATTAACGAACACTTGTTCTTTTTTGGTTTGTTTGTTACAATAAAAGTTCATTGATAGGTTTTGTGTAATTTCCATGAACTTTTACTGATAACATATTGTAGCTTATTTCTTTTTAAAAATAGGGAGGCTTTTTACATGAAACAAAAATTTTCAGTTGAAGCGTTTTGGAAGAAAGTAAAACATGTTGCAAAGCGAGCAGGGCAATCTGTCATTTATGCAAGTTTATTACTGTTTTACGTTTTGCAAAGACCCGATGTTCCAAAACGAGTGAAAATTATTGTAATTGGAGCACTTGCTTATTTTATTGCACCGATTGATGCGATTCCAGATTTCATTGCTGGAATTGGCTATACGGATGATTTGGGGGCGTTAACGGCCGCACTAATACAGGTGTCGTTATACGTCAATGAAGATGTGAAAGATAAGGCACGAGTGAAGTTGGCAGAATGGTTTGGTTCGGATATAGACACAACATTTATCGATCAGAAATTAGGTCAATAGGTGAAACCTGTCATAAGGTGACAGGACGAACGTAAGCGAGGAAGTGCATTATGCCATCAGGAAGAACGCATACGAAAATAAACTTAATATCCCTTCCGGTTGTTTTGTTTTTGCTCTTTTCGTATGGATTAACAAATTTTGATTTTTTATTAACTTTTGCGATTGGTTTTTTAGTAGGTACTTCATTTTTAACACCAGATTTAGATACGTACAGTAATGCTTATAACAAATGGGGTTTCTTACGTATATTTTGGTATCCTTATAAGAAAGTAATGCCGCATCGATCTTTCTTTACACATACGATTATACTTGGTGATGTAATTCGTATTGCGTACATGTTAATCGTCTTTTCTCCATTTTTATTTCTATTAAATGTAATCGCACTGGATGGTAATTTAATAGAAATTGCGAAGAAACATGAGGTTGAAATTGTAACATTCTTAATGGGAATTGTTGTGGCAAGTACGCTCCACATTATAGCGGATAAAGTGAATACGCGCCGAAAGAAAATGATGAGAAAAAAGAAGAAACGCAGAAGATAAAGTGAACGAATCGGGAAAAGGACCCTTGCAATTTGCAAGGGTCCTTTTTTAAACAAACGTTTGTTTAAAATTAAGCTTTCAGTACTTTAATTCCTTTTACAATGTTCCAGATGAAGTAGTATAAGCTGATGATTCCGCAAATAGCTAAGACAATCATTGATCCAATTCCAAGTGTTACATCTGGTTGGTCAGATCCAAGACCCATAATTCCTAAAATGGCTAGGCCGATAAATGTAGCGATACTTGGAATGATGTGTGTCCATAGAGCACGTTTTGCATGTGGCTTTGTTTCAGCGTCCCCCACAATCCAAACGATAATTGGGAATAAGATAGGGGCAAATAGTACACTAAAGTATGATAACGCAGCTAATATTTTATTTCCGTTCATATATATCACCTCATAAATAATTTCTGTTGTTATACTATTATTATGCAATAATTTTGGCAAACTTCCTATCGATGAACATTACAAGAACGTGACGATTTTGTAAGATTTTCTGTTAAATAATAAAATTTTCAAAAAAATCTTTTTTAATAGAAATTGTTATGGTACAGTATAAATGAAAGTTGTTGAAAACGTTTTCTTAAACGTTTTTTATTTTTAGGCTTAAAGGTATGATGACCTGATAGTCTATTGGTGAGGTTATTCTATTTAAAAGGGGATTCTTTAGGGGGGTAACTAACTGTTACGATTTATTTAACCAATTATAACCAAAGTTAATTAAATATATCAGTAAGCCCTGCTAGTCAAGTGATTGGCTAGTAGTGAGGGTTAACTGCGGGCAATCCCTAAAGCTGATTGAACTACAACGTGACCAGAAATGGTGAGCGTGAATGTCGCGAAAGCAGAAAAAATCAATCAGATCGTGCAAGGTTAAATCCTAAACACTAGAACAATGGGTCTTCCGCCTCGAATCATCTAAGTCAAAATGGATAAGATGAACGTTCAACGACTATCTCGTATAACTGACGAGAGTACATCACAAGCCTATGGTGGTGGAAAAATCCTCTATCTCTAAAGAGATAAACATATAGTCTGCGCTCATGTGAAAATATGAGAAGTTCATAAGAGAACTGGCTAAGGAATTGCGCCCTTAGTTGAACGAGATAAATTTAATTAAATCTATCAAACCTCATTGAATCCATAGAACGTATGTGCTACATTGGATTTAATGAGCTAAGAATAATAATGAAATTTTCACGAGTTAGTCAAGTATCGGAATTAACAGGTTTGTATCCTGGTAGTCTCAGGAGAATGCTGGTGGAACACGCTACGATTCAGAAGAACAAATCTTTCATTAAAGGAGTTACATTCTGATGATATTGGCGAAGAAAGTCAGACTGATTCCAACGCCTGAGCAAGAACAAGTGCTTAGAAACCATGCTGGTGCTGCAAGATTTGCTTATAACTATTGTAAAAGAATGAGTGATAGATACTATAAGCTATTTGGAAAATCTGTTTCACAGTTAGCTTTACAGAAACGATTTACAAAGATCAAGAAGCGAAAGAGATATGAGTGGTTAAAAGACATTAATGCACAAGTTCCCAAACAGGCTTCAAAAGATTTTGATACGGCGAGAAAACATTCGTTCAAAAAGTACAAAAATGGTTATCACACTTCTTATAAATCCAAAAAAGATTTAATCCAAGGATTTTATGCCAATTATGAAAGACTGGTTATAGGAAAGAAAGTCGTTCATATTCAGTCTATTGGAGAAGTGAAAACAAGCCAACAACTACCAAGAAATAAAAAACCATCCAATCCACGAGTTACCTTTGATGGTCGTCACTGGTGGATTAGTGTAGGGTTCCAAGAAGACTTTGAATCACAAGAACTAACGAATGAGTCGATTGGTGTGGATGTTGGTTTAAAAGAACTTTTTGTAGCTTCTAATGGTATGAAAGAACGAAATATAAACAAAGATGCTAAGGTTAAAAAACTTTTGAAAAGGAAAAAGTCAGCGCAAAGAGATATGTCTAGGAGATTTAAAAAAGGTGTGAAAATTCAGTCTGCCGGATATGAAAAAGCGAAAGCTGAGCACCTGCGGTTATCTAGGAAAATTATGAATATCCGAAATAACCATATCCATCAAGCAACAGCTAAATTGGTGAAAACCAAACCAATGAGGATTGTTGTGGAAGACTTATCTATTTCAAACCTGTTAAAAAACAAAAAACTATCGAAGGCACTTTCCTTTCAAAAATTAAACTTCTTCTTTCAATGTTTGTCATACAAGTGCGAGAAGTACGGCATTGCGTATGAAAAAGCTGATAAATGGTTCGCCTCAAGCAAGATTTGTTCATGTTGCGGAGTAAAATACGACCATTCAGTTCAACCAGAAGGACAATGGAGTATAAAAATACGTGAGTGGTGTTGTGTTTCATGCAATAGCCATCACGATAGAGATTTGAATGCTGCGATAAATTTATCAAGATGGGTAAAATAAATGCTTGATAATAGGAGGTAACGATACTGCCTCGTGTGGAGTGTTATACCCCTCGTCCCTTTGGGGTTGCGAGAACACGATGAAGCACTAACTCGTGTAAATTTGATTGAATTGTATAGATTTAGTTAAGTTTATCGTATCGGAGAGAACAATGAACACATGGACACAAGTTTATGATCCATTCGGAAATATTTGGATTTCGGCAGCGGTCGCACTTATTCCGATTATCTTTTTTTTCTTAGCTTTAGCAGTTTTCCGCATGAAGGGGTATGTGGCAGGATTTATTACAGTTGTACTTACAGTTTTAGTAGCGTTATTCGCTTATAAAATGCCGTTCACGATGGCAATGGCAGCAACCGGGTACGGTTTTTTGTACGGGTTATGGCCAATTGCTTGGATTATCATTATGTCCGTATTTTTATATAAAATTTCTGTAAAAACAGGTCAATTTGATGTGATTCGTGCATCGGTATTATCGATTACGAACGATCATCGTCTACTCGTTATTTTAATTGGATTTTCATTTGGAGCATTTTTAGAAGGAGCAGCAGGATTTGGGGCACCAGTAGCGATTACAGCAGCGCTTCTTGCGGGTCTTGGGTTAAATCCTTTATACGCAGCAGGTCTTTGTTTGATTGCAAATACTGCACCAGTGGCGTTCGGAGCGATGGGAATTCCGATTACAGTTGCTGGACAAGTAACAGGTATTGATCCACATAAAATTGGACAAATGGCTGGGCATCAATTACCGTTCCTATCATTATTTGTTCCATTCTTTATCGTATTTTTAATGGATGGATTTAAAGGTATAAGACAAACGTGGCCTGCGTTACTTGTAGCGGGCAGTTCATTTGCGATTACGCAGTTCATTACAGCGACATTTTTAGGACCGGAACTTCCGGATATTACATCGGCACTTGTAAGTTTAATTAGTTTAGCGCTGTTCTTAAAAGTTTGGCAGCCGAAAGAAATTTATCAATCCGGGCAAGCAAATAGTGAAGTAGCAGTAACAACGACAGCGGCATCGATGCCGAAATTAACGTTTGGAAAAGTAGTGAAAGCATGGTCTCCATTTATCGTATTAACGGTTATGGTAGTCATTTGGAGCCAAAGTTTCTTTAAGGCATTATTCGCTCCAGGAGGGGCTTTAGAAAGTCTTGTATTTAAGTTTGAAATTCCAGGTCTGCATAATTTAGTAATGAAAGCAGAGCCAATTGTAAATAAACCAACGCCTTACGAGGCAATTTTGAAGTTTGATGTATTATCGGCAACTGGAACAGCGATTTTAATTGCTTGTATCATTTCCATGTTTATTTTGAAAATGAATGTAAAAGATGCAGTAGTGACATTTAAAGAAACGTTAAGCGAATTAAAGATGCCAATTCTATCTATCGGATTCGTACTAGGGTTTGCATTTATCGCAAACTATTCTGGTCTATCTTCTACGCTAGCGTTAGCATTAGCCGGAACTGGCGGACTATTCCCGTTCTTCTCACCATTCTTAGGCTGGATTGGCGTATTCCTAACAGGGTCTGATACGTCTGCGAATGCACTGTTCTCAAATTTACAAGCCATTACAGCGCAGCAAGTCGGCGTATCTGAAGTGCTTCTTGTTGCAGCAAATACAACAGGCGGTGTAACAGGGAAAATGATTTCCCCGCAGTCGATTGCGATCGCTTGTGCGGCGGTTGGTCTTGCTGGAAAAGAATCGGATTTGTTCCGTTTTACAGTGAAGCATAGCTTATTCTTCGTAATTATTGTTGGTATTATGACGTATGTGCAAGCGTATTATTTAACGCGGATGATTCCGTAAAGAGCAAAAGAAATAAACTTTTCATTTTTCAGATTATCGTGTATGATGGGAAAGTATTGAAAATTAAATCAGTGATAAACTAGGGGTGCCTAACGTATGCGTAGGCTGAGAGAGAAGCGCGTGAACTTCTTAACCCTTTGGACCTGATCTGGCTCGTACCAGCGTAGGGAAGTTAACGGCTTTACATAATGATGTCTTTATGAGCCAGGTCCTTATTTTTTTATGGACCTGGCTCTTTTTATTTTGGCATGCGCTGGCCATATCTTGTCCTTGTCACGAACAGGGGGGCAACAAAATTTATGAAACAATCTGTTTCAGCTGAGCAAATTGAATTGAAGTCGAGTTTACCAGGGAGTAAGAAAGTATATGTGGATGGACCACGAGAAGGTATGAAAGTGCCGATGCGTGAGATTGAACAAAGCGAAACGAATGGCGTTCCAAATCCACCAATCCGTGTGTATGATACGAGCGGTCCTTATACAGATCCTGCGTATAAGGTCGAGTTGGAAAAAGGAATTCCAACGCCGCGCCACTCTTGGATTATGGGGCGTGGTGATGTAGAAGCATACGAAGGGCGTGAAGTGAAACCAGAGGATGACGGTGTGAAAGTAGCTTCGAAGCATACACCTGTTTTCCCGCAAATGGATCGCCAGCCACTTAGAGCAAAGCAAGGTGCAAATGTTACGCAAATGCACTATGCACGTAATGGCATTATTACGTCTGAGATGGAATACGTTGCGATTCGTGAAGGGGTAGAGCCGGAGTTTGTTCGTAAGGAAATCGCAGAAGGCCGCGCTATTTTACCAGCGAATATTAATCATCCAGAAGCTGAACCGATGATCATCGGGCGTAATTTCCATGTGAAGGTAAACGCCAATATCGGAAACTCAGCTGTATCTTCTTCGATTGCAGAAGAAGTAGAGAAGATGACATGGGCAACGCGCTGGGGTGCAGATACGATTATGGATTTATCTACAGGTAAAAATATTCATACGACGCGTGAGTGGATTATTCGTAACGCGCCTGTACCAGTTGGAACTGTACCGATCTATCAAGCGCTGGAAAAAGTAAACGGAATTGCAGAAGATTTAACGTGGGAAGTATATCGTGATACGTTAATTGAGCAGGCGGAGCAAGGCGTTGATTACTTTACGATTCACGCTGGTGTATTGCTTCGTTATATTCCAATCACGGCAAAGCGTACGACAGGTATCGTTTCGCGCGGTGGTTCGATTATGGCACAGTGGTGTTTATTCCATCATAAAGAAAACTTCCTATATACTCACTTTGAAGAGATTTGTGAAATTATGAAGCAGTATGATGTTTCGTTCTCTCTTGGAGATGGATTACGTCCAGGGTCTATTGCAGATGCAAATGACGAAGCACAGTTTTCTGAGCTTGAAACACTTGGTGAATTAACAAAAATTGCTTGGAAACATGATGTGCAAGTTATGATTGAAGGACCTGGACACGTACCGATGCACTTAATTAAAGAGAATATGGAGAAAGAGCTTGATATTTGTCAGGGCGCGCCGTTTTACACACTTGGGCCACTAACGACAGATATTGCACCAGGTTATGACCATATTACATCTGCAATTGGAGCTGCGATGATTGGCTGGTTTGGAACAGCGATGCTTTGTTATGTAACGCCTAAAGAACATTTAGGTTTGCCAAACAAAGATGATGTACGCACGGGTGTTATTACGTACAAAATTGCAGCGCATGCGGCTGATCTTGCGAAAGGACATAAAACGGCTCATCAGCGTGATGATGCACTTTCAAAAGCACGCTTCGAATTCCGTTGGCGCGATCAATTTAATTTATCTTTAGATCCTGAACGTGCGATGGAATATCATGATGAAACGTTGCCTGCAGAAGGGGCAAAGACAGCTCACTTCTGTTCAATGTGTGGACCGAAGTTTTGTAGTATGAGAATTTCACATGATATTCGTGAATATGCAAAAGAAAATGATTTAGAAACGACAGAAGCAATTGAAAAAGGAATGAAAGAGAAAGCAGAAGAATTTAAAGAAGCTGGTAGTCATTTATATCAATAACATGTTACACCTCTTTACTTAATTGATCACACTGTAGTACCTAACTTTATTATAGAAGAAGCCCCATTTGCTAAGACGGTAGCAAATGGGGCTTCTGTTGTTTATAAGGCGAAGAAGAGATGTACCCAGTAGAATAAGAGGAATAGTGTGACGACTGTTGTGAGCGGGATAACGATAAGGGATACACTTAAATAGTCTTTCCATTTTACTTTAATTTTGTTTTGTTTCAGAATATACATCCAAATGAGTGAAGCTAGCGTACCAATTGGTAGTAATAGTGAACCGATGTCACTACCAATGATGTTTGCAAGATAGATAGTTTTTAATGTGACTGGATCTAGTCCCATTTCTGTTAATGTGATTGTACCAATCATAAGGGCAGGATGGTTATTGAAGACGTTAGAGAGGATGGATACAAGTCCGCCCATTGCAAAGCTAGCATAGAGTAGATGCTGATTCACAACTGGCTCGAGCCATTGTACAAGTGCAGCTGTTAATCCTGCGTTGTGTAGTCCGTAAATAATGACGTACATAGAGAAGGCGAAAATTAAAATGTGCCACGGTGTCTTTTTCAAAATGTCGACAGGATTTGTTCGTAAGTAGTACCATCTCCAAATGAGCAGAACGAGTGAACCAAGTACCGCAACGATTTCAATTGGGATGGATAAGAAGGATGCAACGAATAGAAGACAGCGCATAAGGAAGACGAAACCTAATACTTTTAACATGAATCTTGTCCGTTTTTGTTTCGTATCAACAGAATTATTTCCTTTTAATGGATGGAAGTTTTTCGTGAAGAAAATTTCTTCAATATCATATGAAGAAACAGGTAATTTTTTCGGAAGTTTTTTCTTCAAAACTGTATACATGAGCCATGACATAAATAATAAGCCTAATGTTGCAGGTACAAACATCATAGCGGTATGCATATAAAGAGTCATATGGACGATGTTTAATGCGATTAAATTTACGATATTACTTACACCAATTGGTGCACTAGATGCCGTAGCGATTAAAGCACCACTTAATAAATAAGGAATTTGTTGATGTGGTTTTAATTGAAGGTTTTTTAGAAGAAGAATTAAAATTGGAGTTGTAATTAAAATACTACCGTCGTTATTAAATAAAAGAGTCATAAGAAAACATAATAATTGAATATACCAGTATAAACGGCGCCCAGAACCCTTTGCTAAATTTGCTAGTTTCGCTGCGGACCAATGGAAGAAGCCGAAGCTTTCTAATATAACTGCCATAACAATAGTTGCTAATATTGTTATGGAGGCACCGCCAATTTTACTTATAATATCCATGATGTCTGGTTTTGATACAAGTCCAGTAATTATGATGATACCAGCTCCGATTGCTGCTGGCCAAGCCTCATTTAAGCCGCGGGGTCGCCAAAAGATAACGATCATCGTTAAGAAAAATACAATAATAGTAATCCATATTTCAATGCTCATATTTTGCCTACCTTTCTATTTTCCCTTGAACAGATGTAGCTTGTCTCAAGTTTATATTGGTAGTATATTCAGCAAAAAATAAGAAGAACTAGACGTATAACGAGATGAACCGAATATGTGTTTTTCATGCTAAAGGACAGGTGTCACGAATAGTGAAATAACTATTATGGGAGGAGTCTATAAATTATTGGGGCAGTAAGATAGTAAATGAAATTTATATGGGCGATTATTGAGATGTATTGGCGCAAGTTAAAATATATCAGCGATTATTGAGATATATCGGCGCAAGTTAAAATATATCAGCGATTATTGAAATATATCGGCGCAACTCAAAATATATCAGCGATTTTTAAAATATATCGACTTATCGACAAAACACGACAAAAGGAGTCTATCCCAAAATGCCTTTTGGAACAGACTCCAATGCTATATTATTTTTCCTTCAAAAAAGTACGATCCTTCAAGAATAAGTTCCAGAAGAAAATAAATCCTGGTAATAAAATTGCAATCCCAATTGCGTATAGAATGAGCAGTGCATAGAACGTTTCTTTCGTTGTAAAGCTTGTAAATACAGTTACGTCAGGATAAATAATATACGGTAAATGCGCGACCCCGTAAGCATAGCTTGCAAATGCATATTGAGCGACGACAGCTAAAACGGCAATGCGAGGGTATCCTAGTGTATTGTACTTTTTGTTTGTCCACCAAAGGGACGAGTATCCGATAACGAATAAAACAATAGAAACTGTAAACCACGGGAATTGCTTTATTAATCCTTGCATAACCCAATGTGTTTCTGGATCCATTACAACGAGGGCAATAATTGCCGTAACGAGCGTTGCAGGACCAAGGATGATAGCATTTCTTCTATAAATTCTATACGTATCTTCTGAACTTTGTTCTCTCGAAAAATCAGCAAGAAAGAGAGAGGAGAGAAATAGTTCAGAAGTTAGTCCGAAGAGCATATAACAGTAGATAACTGGGCTAGAAAGAAGTTTTCCATATAGGAGTACTTCCTTTCCTTCAGACATTGTAATATAGGCTCCCTCTGTAACGGGTAAAACGGTAATTAATAGTGCTGGAATTAATAGACCAGTAATACCTGAAATAACCCGAAGAAGGTATTGGTATTTTGGCAAGGAGTAAGCAAATACCATAAATGTACTACGTACTGCAATGAGCACTAAAATTAACATAACTGGTACGAACATTACTGTCGCAAGAGTAAAGGCCGCTTTCGGAAAGAAGCCGAGAAATGCGACAACGACGAAAACGAGAAACGTATTTGTTACTTCCCAAGTTGGTGATAAGTACCGATTCGCAAGTTTAGCAGCGAGCGTCGGATGTTTTGCGTATACCATGCCCCAAAAACCAGCGCCAAAATCAATGGACCCTAGTATACTGTATACGAAAATAAGGGCCCATAAGATGATGATTGCAATACTTTCCTCATACATGAGAATCGCCTCCTTGGTGTTGTAAATCATTCTTTAATGGATGTCTTCTAAAGAATGTCCGTAGAACAATGACTGTTAAAATAGCGAGTCCAATATACAAAATGATGAACAAAACAAATAAAGGACCGACGAAATCAGCGCGTGTAGATGCATCGACGGTACGTTGCATACCATAAATTGTCCATGGTTGACGACCGCTACAACTGAAAATCCATCCGAATTCAATACCGAGCATCATAATTGGTCCGCATGCGGCAGCCCCCCAAAGTAGCCACTTCGGTAGTTCTGTTCCCTTTTTTCGGTACACGAAATACCAATATAAGAGTGCAATTGTTGCAACAGCAAAGGTAAACGCAGCAGTTCCTACCATTAAGTTGAATAGTGTATGTGTATAAAATGGTGGCCATGTTTCTTGTGGGAATTCGTTTAGTCCTTTTACGACAGTGCTAGGGTCTAGTCCCACTAATAAGCTAAGCATGTTTGGAATTTCAAGTGCATAGTTTAGTTCAAGTGTATTAGGATCCACAACTCCGCCAATGGATAGCGGTGCGTGTGATGTCGTTTCAAATAAAGCTTCAGCAGATGCAAGTTTTTCAGGTGAGTGTTTATGTAAGGCAATCGCTGATTCATGTCCTGAAAGCCACATCGTAGCGCCTGTAATAAATGTAACGACAAGCCCTAATAGCAGCCCTTTTTTATGATAAGCAATTTCACGTGTACTTAAATTTTTCTTCAATAATTTAAATCCAGCAATAGAAGCAATGACAGCCGAACCGGTTGCATAAGCCGTAATAACGACATGAAATGCACTTGTGCCAAAACTTGGATTAAAGAAAGCTTTCCAAGGATCAACGTTAAAAACAGATCCATCTGGATTCATTGAAAAGCCTGCTGGTGTATTCATCCATGTATTTGCTGATGTAATAAGCACGGCGGATGCCGTGGCACCAAGCATGACGAAAAATAGCGAGATTAATCTCATAAATGGAGGAAGTTTATCAGCTGCATATACGTAAATCGACATGAATAAAGCCTCCAAAAAGAAGGCGAAAATCTCAATTTGGAAGGGAACAGAAATAACTTGCCCAACAATTTTGGCGAAACCAGGCCAAAGAAGTGAGATTTGCACACCAACAATTGTTCCAGTTGGAATTGCTACACCGAGAAGAATAGCAAACGCCTTTGTCCATCTTTTCGCCATAATGGCATAGTCGGAGTCTTTCTTCCAGTGATAGAGTATTTCGCTTATAAAAATCATCAATGAAAGTCCGACGCCAAGTGTTGCAAAAATAATGTGGAATGCTAATGAAGAACCAAAAAATGCTCTTGCTAATGTTACCGTATCCATATGTAAACTCCTCTTCTTTTTTGCCATTATTTTCTGATTGAATTGGAAGATTTATTCAAAAAAACTACCAAAAATATATATGTATTTAAAAAGTGAATATGATAATATAATGTTGTAATATTTTGAATAGAAAGAAATAAATAGTTTCTCATGTTTTGTTTGTTTTTTTTACAGGAATCTTTTATAATCTTTTATGCGAACATAAGTTCTATTTTTAGAAAAGAAGAAGTTTATGTGAAATGGAGAGGGTGTTTTATGTATCCTGAAGTCATTAAAAAGATGGCATTTTCAAAAGAGCATAGAGATTTATTATTGAAGCTATATAATAAAGAGATTACACGTCGTGAATATGATCGGCTTGTACAATCGCTATATAAACCTTCTAAAGAGGTTTACGAGGGATAGAAATGGGGGAGACAATCTAGTGGATTGTCTTTTTTAAATTTATGTATGTTCTGATAAAATTAAGGTTAGCCTTACTAGGGAGGTGAAAAGATTGCGGAAACGTTTATATATAGGGATTGGAGTTATCTTCTTAATCGCTTTAGGTGGAATTGTATTTTGGTCAGCTTTACAAGGAAACCGTACAGAAAATTTTATTTTAAGACATATGGTGAATGACAATGGAACTCTTGCCACGTATCGTTTAGTAGATACTAAGGCAGGTACGGGTGAAGCCAAGGGACGTGAAGCTTTATCAGAATCAGCGGGATTATGGTTACAATATACACTTGATAAAGATGATCAGGCGTTATTTGATGAGCAAGTAAAGGTTATTCAAGATAATTTCGTATATAAGAATCATATCGTTTTATGGAAACTCTCTGAAAAGGGAGAGAGGCAGTCAGCTACAAATGCACTTATAGATGATCTTCGTATTATAGAACAATTATATCGTGCTTATGAAATGTATAAGGAAGAGCGTTATAAAAACCTTGCCGATCAATTAAGTGATGCTGTACTTCGTTATAATAAAAAAGATAATTATTATGTTGATTATTATGATGCAGATGCAGGGAAACAAAATAATTTTGTAACAACATCATACATAAATCCACGTGCATTCTCCTATATGAAGAAGTACGACAAAGTTTCTGCTCAGCAATATCAGGAAGTCGTTCAATTTTTAGCGGACTATCCAAGGCATGGCTGGGCATTCCCGAAAGAGTATAAAGAAGATGGTACATTTACGTACGATAAAGAAGTGAATCTTATTGACCAATCATACGTTGCATATCATCGAAGTTTAGGTGGTCTTTCATCAACTGCTTATTTGGAATTTATAAAGAAGAAATTCCAGGAGGATGGAAAGCTATACGGTCGTTACAATTTAGAAACGGGAAAACAAACTGTGAATTATGAATCGCCAGCCGCATACGGATTAACGATTTTGTACGTACTACAAACAGGTGATAAAAAGTTTGCGAAAGAATTGTATGATCATATGGCCACATTCCGAAATGATAACGTATTTAGTAGATATTATGGTGGATATGTAACAGGTGAAAATAATAATACGCATATTTTTGATAATGTACTACCACTTTTAGCTGAAATGGAATTAAAAAAGAGTGAACAATAAAAGTTGCCACCATATGAGGGTGGCAACTTTTATTTGTTGATATAATTTTACGTCCTAATGTTGGAGAAGTAATCAATCACGAATTCACGGAATTGCTGAGCTGTTTTTGATAAGTAGCGTTTTTTTGACCAACTTAATCCGATGGTTCGCTGACAATTGGGTTCAATAATACGCAACTTGCTTGATGCTAAAGTAGAGTTTTTTAATAAAGTTAAACTTGGAACAAAAGCGATGCCGAGACCTTGCTTAATGAGGTCGCTAATCACGGTCGGTTCATCTACTTCAAAAGCAATATGCGGAGTGAAACCAGCTTCTTTGCAAAATTCATCCGTTAAGTGTCGAAATCCATAGCCAGTGTTCATACTAATAAACGGTTCGTTTTTTACTTCATGCAGGTGGATATTTTTTCGGCCTGATAAACGATGGCCTGAAGGGACGACTAAGAAAATTTCTTCTGTAATAAGTGGTTCCCAAACAATCTCCTCACCTTCAATTGGCACAGAGGAGATACAAAAGTCAATTTCTATATTATCTAGTTGTCGTTTCATAGAAGGAGTGGATGCAAGAAATTGTTGGAATCGAACGTTAGGATGTTCTAGTAAAAAAGAGCCAAGTAGTTCTGGTAATATTCTTGGAATAGAAACGGCCAGTGTAATAGAGCTTTGTTGTAATTCGGCTAAATCTTTAATTTCTCGTTGCCCTTCACTTAATTCATGAAAAATACGTTCTACTCGTTTTAAAAATACTTTTCCGAAAGAATTTAAAGTAATCTGTCGGCCTTGGCGATCAAATAAAGGGACTCCTAAATCCTTTTCGAGTCTAGCAATTGTTTTGCTGAGTGAAGGTTGCGCGATATGCAATTCTTCAGCTGCCTTTGTCATGTGTTCTAGTCGTGCAACTGTCTGAAAGTATTTTAACTGGAGCAGTTCCATTTCGAGTCTCCTTTCTATAGACCAAAAGGAATGAATTAATAATTAAAGATGTATTATACAGTATGTAAAGTGACGTGTATAGTAAATCTGTTAAACCATTCGAAGGGTGTTAAATTAGAAGAGGAGTATGTTTCATGAAGGGAATTAAACTTATATTTAAAGATTGGAAAGCGATGTGGCACCATAAACATGGACGTATCGCTTTAATTTTTTTATTAATCGTTCCGTTAATTTATTCAGGATTCTTTTTAGCTGGATATTGGGATCCGTACGGAAAATTAGATAAATTACCTGTTGCGATTGTGAATTTAGATAAGGGCGCTGCGATGGATGAAAAAACAATTCATGCAGGAGACGATTTTGTTAAAAATTTAAAAGAGAATAAGGAATTGGCTTTTCATTTCGTATCAGAAAAAAATGCGGATGAAGGGTTAAAAGAAGATAAATATTATATGGTTGTTACGATTCCGGAAGATTTCTCTAAAAAGGTAAGTACACTTATGAATGAGAAACCAGAGCCAGCAAAGTTGCAGTACAAAGTAAATCCAGGTAAAAACTTTGTAGCGGCTCAAATTGGAACGACAGCTGTTGAAAATATGAAAACAAAAATCTCAAACAGTATTACGAAATCATATACAGAAGGTGTTTTTTCAAAGTTTCAAGATTTGGCACAAGGGTTGAGTGATGCAAGTAATGGTGCTGAGAAGTTACATGAAGGAACGACCGATGCAAAAAATGGAGCAAGTCAGCTTGCGAATGGTATTGATCGTTTAAGTGATGGGACATCGAAATTGAAAGAAGGAACTGAAAAGCTTGCATCCAGTCAATCTGCTTTAACCGGGGGAGCAAATGAGCTGAGTCAAGGAGCGACATCACTTCATAGTGGTATGGAGTTATTAGCACAAGGTGAAAAAACGTTACAATCAGGAATTAGTGAATTAAGTGCTGGTACAAATGAATGGGTGAATGGAAATGAAAAACTTGCTGAAGGGCAAGCGAAAGCGGACAATGCGGCAAATAGTGTAAAACAACAATTAGAAGAGTACGTGAAAAATCATCCAGAAGTGCAGCAAGATCCAGCTTTTCAAAAAATTGTTGCTACGTCTAATGGACTAGCTAAAGCAACAAGTACTTTAAATAATAGCCAACAACAATTGACACAAGGTGCGAAGAAGCTTACTGATGGTCAACATAAGATTGAAGAAGGCATGAATACATTCGGATTTAAGTTAAATGAAGCTACTGCTGGAACGAAAAAGATAGCAGATGGTGCATCGAATTTGGCTGATGGATTTATGAAGTGGGGAAATGGCTTTACATCCCTGCAAGAAGGTGTAAATCAGCTTGCGAGTGGTGGAACGGAGCTGAATAACGGTGCTAGTAAATTAACAAATGGACTTGTTAAACTTGATGATGGTGCGAAAGAACTTTCTACGAAATTAGGAGAGGGCGCAGAGAAGATAGCGGATGTTCGTAATGATGATGCACGCAATACGATGTTCTCAGAGCCAGTTCAGTTAGTGAAGTCAACAGTTTCTGACGTTCCTAACTACGGTTCAGGCATTGCACCATATTTCTTATCACTTGCATTTTATGTTGGCGGAATTATGGCATCGAATATTTTACCTCTTGGCCGCAGACAAAACATGAAGGTAAGCGGAACGGTACATTTTATCAATAAACTAGGATTGGTATATTTAATTGGACTCATTCAAGCGCTACTCGTAGATGTAGTTGTGCTAGGTGTTATGAAATTAGAAGTCGCAAGTGTGCCACTCTTTGTTTTATCAAGTATTGTTATTTCCTTTACGTTTATGACATTTATTCTTATGCTAGTAACAGTATTTGGTCTTGTTGGAAAGTTCTTAGCGGTAACGCTTCTTGTCCTGCAATTAGCGACGAGCGGAGGTACTTTCCCAGGAGAATTAAACATAGCTGTTCTTAGCAAAATTGGACAGTTTCTCCCAATGTCTCATTCTCTTAGAGGATTACAAGATGTTATTTCTTTAGGAGATTGGTCGCAATTACAAATGCAAATTTTAATATTGTTATGTTATCTCGTTGTTGCCGGTGGAATTGCTTGGATCACGAGTCATATACAGCATAGAGAAACGAATGCAGAACAAGTTTCTTAAAATGAAATAAGCTATCCGATTTTTTCGGATAGCTTATTTTTTATTTGCGTTCCATTACTGCAAAGTAATTATTTTCATTATCAGCAAAGTTGAATGCTCTACCAGTAGGTAAATCTACAACCTGTCCAACTGTGACATTTTTCTCAGAAAGATCTTTATATAGACGGTCTAAGTCATTTGAGAAGAACATAAGTGAAGGCGTATTTAGGTTTAGTTCAGGTTGCATCTTCGCGATTAACGCTTTATCGTGAAGGACGATGCTTGTTCCTGCTTCTTTCGCCGGTGCAATTTCAATCCAGCGGAATCCGTTTCCGTTATTTTCTTCCGCAATGATTTGGAACCCTACTTTTTCTGTCCAAAATTGTACTGTTTCGTCTTGGTTATTTACATATAGCATAATTTGTCCAACTTGATTAATCATAGGTGTCTCTCGCTTTCTTTTTATATGCGTATTATTATATCAAATATATGGCTTGAATAGTTTTTTATGATTTTTTCGTAATACAACCTTCGTCCATTTCATCTTTGTTGTAGGAGAAGGCCCTGTAATCCAAGTATGAAATGGTATTGTGCTACAAATGACCATTGTTGAAATAGAGATAATGGCCGTTAACACAAATAGTAATAGGCTATATAATATAGTATTTTCTTGCAGTGTGAATAAGGAAAGAAGTTTTGTGCATAGTTGCAAGAAGAATAAATGAGCTAAATAAGCACCATACGTGTAATTACCAATGAAACGTAACGTTTTATATAAGAAACCACGACGCTGTACTATCATAATAGATAACACATACAGTATGATAATTTCGCATACGATATATAAAAACATAGATGGTTTTAAATAGGTAGAAACAGTTAAATGAATAGAGTTTGCTCCGTAAAAACTAAACAACTCATAATTGATGAATAAAAATAAGATGAAAAATAATATTGTTATAAGAGGGATATGTTTCATGACGAATAGACGCCAAGTTTTTAGTGCTACAGCGGCAATGCCGCCCATAACGAAATAGAATGAGTAGAATAGAAATGATCGATCTGTATAATGTAAAATTGTTGAACTTGTTAATTTTTCTCCATTAAAAATATAGTGAGAAGAGAACCACATTAATAGAAAATATAGGCAAGCGAAAAAGGTCATATATTTATATATGTCTTTTTTATTTTCTGTTCGTTTTTGAAACCAATAAAAAAGTGTGCATAGTAAAGGGAACAATAAGTGAATTTGGAACATCATAATAACGTACCAAAGATGGGGAGCGGCTGTTCCGAGTAATAAACTTTTTATTCCACTTTGTAACGTAATAAGATCATTTGTTGTTAATAAGTAAAGAATAGACCAAAAGAAATAAGGAATGAGTAAGTGTATCGCTTTTTCGGAAATATATTCTTTATATACTAATTGCTTTGTATAGTGACGAATTAAGTGAAATCCAACGATAAATATGAATGCTGGTGCTGAGAATTTTGCAAGATTAAATAGCATGCCCATAATGAGGGATTGCTCAAGTAAGACATTTCCTTGATTCATTGTATATAATAAAGAACTTTGCAAAACGACAGCGAGAAATGCAATGCTTTGCAAAACTTTAAATTCTGGTGCGCTTTGTGTCATTGTGTCCATCTCCTTTTCCATACATGATTATAGTACGGAGAATGGATAAGAGGTGTGGAATATTTGTGAAGGTTTTAACAAATTTGTGGCGGAATGGATTAACAACAAAGAAAGAGGATGCTCGTTTGGAGCATCCTCTTTCTATTTATTAAGCAAATTTGTTTTTGATCCAGTTCTTACCTTCTACAAGGCGAGCTGTCATTACGGCACAAGCGTTATCTGCTGTTACGTTTAACATCGTTGCAGGAGGATCAATGATTGTACTGATTGCTGCGATAATTGGCAATGCTTCTGGCGGGAAGCCATATAAAGAAACGATTAACATTTCACCAATCATACCGCCGCCTGGAATAGCGCCCATTACTGTTCCTACTAATAGAGAAACAACAAGTGCGATTGCTAATGTTTTCGGTCCTTCGAATTCCATGTTGAAAATACCGAATAAGAAAGCAATTTTTAATACGCCGCCTAAAACAGAGCCATCTTTATGAAGAGTAGAACCAAGAAGGACAACTGTTTCACGAACGTCTGAAGAAATACCCATTTTCTTTGTTGCTTCTAAGTTTGCTGGAATACTTGCGGCACTACTACAAGTTGCAAGTGATGTAACTGTAGGAGAGACCATGTTCTTCCAAAATACTTGTACACCTTGTTTGCGACCTGCAAGGTATGCATAGAATGTGAAGAATACAAAGAAATAAATGAGAGAAGCAGGATAGTATACCATTGCTGCTCGGAAGTAAGTTCCAAGAAGTTGTGGTCCGAATTCGCCAACTAATGCTGCGAAGTAAGCAGCAAGTCCGATTGGAGCGTAGTACATAATGAAAGATACAACCTTCATTGAAATCTCTGCACCAGCTTGTAGGAATGTAGCAAATGGCTTTCCTTTTTCGCCAACTGCTGAAGTTGCAATCCCCATTAAGATAGAGAAGAAAATAAGAGCTAACATATTTTCACGAGATAGTAACTTCGAGAAGTCAGATACTGTTAAAATACCGACGATTTGATCTGCAACACTAACAGCTTTGCCGGCTTTGTCAGGTTGTGTTAGTTCTAGTACAACACCTTGTGCTGGCGGGAATACTTTCACGACAATAATCATAAAAATAGCAGCCAAAATACTTGTAAATAAGAAAGTCCCAGCCATACTAGACATAATTTTACCGAAACGTTTTAATCCATCCATATTAGCAATAGACGATGCGATGCTAAAGAACACTAGAGGTACAACAATCGTAAACATTAAGTTTAAGAAAATGTCACCAAGCGGCTTTAAAGCAACTGCATCGGCACCCATGAAATAACCAATGAAACCACCAATTAGGATAGAAGATAACAAAATAAGTGGAAAGCGATATGCCTTCATAAATATATCCTCCTATCAATTAAAAAAATCATACTGAATTATTATAGCGAGTTAGCGTCCTCTTTACTAGGAGAATACGGATAAATGGAATAGCGTGAAAACGAAGAAATTTTTGTTTTTAAGCTCGGCATACAGCAGGAAATCTAGACATATATATTTGTAACCTAGTGGTGGCGAGGGATGCACCATAACTTAGGTAGAGAAAAAGGGGGAGGGAAGCGGGATGAATATTTTACTTTGCTGTGCAGCGGGAATGTCTTCCAGTTTGATTGTTACAAAGATGGAGAAAGCAGCAGAGGCAAGAGGGATAGAAGTAACAATCTGGGCAGTATCAGGTTCTGAAGTGAATAGTCATATTGATAAAGCTGATGTCCTTTTACTTGGACCGCAAGTACGTTATTTATTACCGAAAATGAAAGAACTATGTAAGGATAAAGGGATACCTGTTGATGTCATTCAATCTGTTCATTACGGACTTTGTAATGGAGAAGCTATCTTGCAAGCAGCTTTGTTAATGAAACCATGAGGAGAGTGGGATAGATGATACGGTTTTTAGAGAAGTATGTGATGCCGGTAGCAGGGAAGGTTGCAGAGCAGAGGCATTTACAAGCAATTCGAGATGGAATTATTTTAACGATGCCTTTCTTAATTATTGGATCGTTTTTCCTCATTATTAGTGCACTGCCGATACCGGGATATAATGATTTTATGGCAGGTTTGTTTGGGGAGAATTGGCAGCGAGCTTTAGGGTATCCAGTTAGTGCAACTTTTAATATAATGGCTTTAATAGCTGTTTTTGGAATCGCTTACAGACTTGGAGAGTATTATAAAGTAGATGCTTTAGCATCCGGGGCATTGTCGCTTGTGACGTTTTTACTTGCGACTCCATTTCAAGTTGCATATATTATACCAAGTACAAAAGAAAGTGTACTTGTAGAAGGCGCTATCCCAGCTGCATTAATGGGAAGCCAAGGGTTATTTGTAGCAATGATTATTGCACTTATATCTACTGAACTTTATCGGTTTATTGTACAAAAAAAGATAATTATAAAGATGCCAGAGACAGTTCCACCAGCTGTCACGCGTTCATTTGCAGCACTTGTTCCAGGATTTATTGTTGTAACAGTTATTTGGATTTTACGCTTAATTATAGAAAATACTTCTTTTGGCAGTATCCATAATATTGTAGGACAAATTTTACAGGAACCGCTTAGTGTACTTGGTGCTAGTCTTTGGGGCGCGATAATAGCAGTTATTCTCGTTCATGTTCTTTGGTCTTGTGGAATTCATGGTGCTACTATTGTTGGTGGTGTAATGAGCCCCGTTTGGTTGTCGTTAATGGATCAAAACCGAGTTGCTTTTCAAGCTGGGCAAGATGTACCAAATACGATTACGGCACAGTTTTTTGACTTATGGATTTATATGGGCGGTTCTGGTGCAACGCTTGCTCTAGTTGTCGGAATGTTACTATTTGCACGAAGTCAACAATTAAAAAGTTTAGGGAGATTGTCAATTGCACCTGGTATATTTAATATTAATGAGATGGTAACTTTTGGTATGCCGATTGTGATGAACCCACTTTTACTAATTCCATTTATATTAGTTCCAGTCGTGCTAACAATTGTTTCTTACTTTGCAATGGAATGGGGATGGGTTGCACGTCCGAGTGGGGCCGCTGTACCTTGGACGACACCTATTCTTTTTAGTGGATATTTAGGATCGGGCGGGAAAATTTCAGGTGTTATTTTGCAACTTGTTAACTTTGCGCTAGCATTCTTCATTTATTTACCGTTCTTAAAAATATGGGATAAACAAAAACTGGCGGAAGAAAAGGGGGAGTAAAGAACTACAATGGATACGATAGAGACGAAAGCTTTTCATTTAATCTTGCATGGGGGAAACGCGAGAAGTTGTTCAATGGAAGCAATTGATTGTGCGAAGCGTGGGGAGTTTACAGAAGCTGAAGCTAAATTACAAGAAGCACTAGAGGAATTAAAGGAGGCGCACCGCGTACAAACGGAGCTTATCCAGAAAGAGGCTGGTGGCGAAAAGACCGAAGTTACTCTTTTAATGGTACACGCGCAAGACCATTTAATGAATGCAATTACGGTGAAAGAATTAGCGAGTGAGTTTGTAGAGTTATATAGGAAGATGTCGGTGGATGAATGAACCTTGCTTATGCAAGGTTTTTTTATCTCGAATTAACGGGCAGTAAAACCCCACTAATTAAAGGTTCACTTTATGTATGTGCCTGTACCATCAGTGGAATGTTCATCCCACTGATGGTATTTACAATCCTCCTTTTTTCGGATGAGTAAGAGTTATAATTAATCGGCAGTAACAATTTCTCCTATACCACGAATTAATCTTTTTATATGCATCCGTTCCGGTTTTAATATATTTACGATATAATCAATCGCTATTTGTGGTTCAACGGTTGTAACGCAAGTATAACAGTCAATAGCTGCAAAATTTTGTTCCGGGTAAGTGTGAATGGAAAGATGGCTTTCTGATAATAACACTAATACAGTAACACCATATGGCTGGAACTCTTTTTTACTTACGTTTAAAACATGGGCACGAGAGTAATCTGCAGCTGTAACTAGATGGTATTCTAAAAAGTGCATATCATCTAATAGGGAAAAGTCCACTCCCCACAAATCTATTATTATATGCTTGCCAAAAGTAGAATATTCCATAGGGTAGCACTCCTTACTATAATATCGTCAAAACTTCATTTCCTGTTTGTAGCATTGATGTAGGGTAAGGTCCGCTTCTAAATTTAAAACGGCATTGTTACGGTGATCTAAATGTTCTTCTTTAAATTGAAATAAAGGAGCAAGAAGAGAAGGCAATGTTCGAGGAGTTGGTACTACATATAATTGCTCAATTTCATTGAGTACATAGGCAGAATTAGTAGCAAGATGAAATCCCCAGTCAGTTCCGAAAGAAGGAAATATCGTATGATAACTCTTCACAGTTAATCCAGCGTGTTCAATTGTATTACCGATACTCCAATATACTAGAGGTGCATCAGCAGGTGAATTAGATTGACAGACGAAAGCACCATCTTTTGTTAAGAATGTAGCTATACGAGCAAATAGTTCGCTTGTATATAAAGTACTTAACAACTCTGTCGCTGGGTCTGGAAAATCAATAATGATTACATCGTATAAAGATGAAGGTGAATTTAGAAATTCTTTTGCATCGCATACGTGCACGTTCACTCGATTATCAAAAAAAGCATTTTTGTTTAAAGATACTATTTCTGGAACATTACGTGCCATAGTAATCATCGCCTCGTCTAAATCAACAAGGTCTACATGTAGCACAGTTTCATATTTCAAAACTTCTCGTAAGGCAAGACCATCGCCACCACCTAATATGAGAACACGTTTTGGATCGATTACTTTTGACATAATCGGATGAACGAGTGCTTCATGATAAATTTGCTCATCGACGGAACTGAATTGTAGTTGCTTGTCCAAATATAAACGGATATCGCTAACTTGCAACAAAGCAATATTTTGATAATTACTTTGTTCTGCAAATAAACTCGTATGTTCACCAGCTTGTATTTCCTTTAGAGAAATTTCATCCCATATATCTAAGTTGTGTGAATCTGTGGGTACTATGACTACATTTTCCGATTGTACTTGATTATCTTACTTGTCTTGTTTGCCCTGCTTGTCTTGCTTATTTTCTACCTCCTGCTGTTCTAGTTCAAATTTGTTAGAGTCTAATTCAGAACGTTTGTCTTTTTTATAGCTTGTTATTCTATAAATCTTTATTTTGCTTTGTTTTCTATGTTTTGGCATAGGAATCCCCTTTCGAATTGTGTTATTCTATTCTATGTAATTTAGTAGAGTTTGCTTGGATTTGTGAATTTATGGTTATTTAGACTTAAGTGAAGAAGTTTTATTTTTGTCGGAATTTTTAGGTTTTTTGTGTATTCTTTATTTAACATCCTTAAATATATATAGTTGAATAATAAATTGAAATGGTAGAAAAATTAATAATAAATTTTAAAATAAGGTTTATAAATTAAGAATAATGAAGCGATAAATGAGGCTAAAGTTAAAAATTGAGGATTTTAATATAAAAGCATCTTGATATCTTGTTTTTAGTCTTAAAAAATTTTTTTATACTTTTAATTGATTTTTATTTTAAAATAAACCTTTTTGAGAGAGTGCTTATCTATACGAAGGGTAAAACGAAATTTATAATTACATCAAATATTAGAAAGAACATCTTTTGATGAATGATTTGTTAATGAGCTATCCATAACAAATTATTTTACTGTTATAGATAGCTCATTAATACTTTAATGGAATGGTTAATACACGATTTTGAATTCAAACTTGAAAGGGGAGATAAAGCAATTATTTCAAATTGAATCTAATTGTTTTATACTAATGAAACATTAGATTTAAAGTGAGAGAGATCGTTAATTGTGTGACTTGTTAATGTCACTACTTTCTGTTCACTTTCTCGATTGGTACCATATAGTCTATTGCAATACATATGGATACAGCTAAATACAATGTTTTCAAGGTTGTTGGAAAGAGTACCGTTATTTATTAATAAATCTAAAGTTTTTCGATAATTAATTATTCCTTCTTCTCTTTGAATAAGGAGTTCGTATAAAAAACAGTATTTTTTATTTTCTCTTAAATTCATCCAATTATTGTTATCGTTAGATAAATGCATCAATAATTTTCGAGAGTTTCTATAGTCTTTTCTGAACAGTTTATGTGAAGTATTGTTAGAAAGTAATTTGTTTTGTTCAGAAAGGGTGAAGTTAAAGCAACTTAAAAAGTGATGCAAAGTTATAACGCTGATTATAGATAAATCGAGTTCAGGTTGCAACTTAGTTACATCTAGAATTTGAGAGATAAATTTACTATCATGGTAGAAATAAGTTTCTGCTGCCTCTATGGCATTTGGCCCACCATACCGAATTACTTCAGGAGTATAAGAACATATATCAGTGGAGAAGATAATTTCCTTATTTTGTAGAAACTCCAGAAAATCATTCAATAAATCAAAGCGATTTGGAGATGATTTTGACCATAAAATTCTTAATCTTATATGTGGATTAGGATCTAGATATTTTATGAAGAAAAATTTTTCTATTATTCCCTCTTTTTGTAATCTCTCGATAAAAGGGTTGATGTATTTTATTAGTAGCTCGTTTTGTTTATATTCGGAAGTATACAGTTTTATATAACTCCATTTTCCTAAAGGATTATATTTTTTAGCTATATAGCTCTTGTTAGTTTGGATAGATATTTTAGGTAGTTTTATATTTTCTTTATCTTCACGTGAAAAGGGAATAACTATTTCATGTATTTTTAGATTTTTTTTTGAATTTAAAAGGAATGGTTCTATTTCAGTTAAGGAAACACTTGAATATTTTTTTAAATGCTTTTTTATTTTGTGCATTTCATGAAAATTGTTGATGTTTATTAATATCCTATTATCACCTATTAATAAATAGACTTGATTAGGAATTTTATAATCCTTTTTAATTTTTAATATAGAAGAGTGCAAAGCATGGATATCACTGTCTATTAAATAGTTAGATGGTATATTCCAAGTTTTAGGTGATAATATAATAGATTTATAGGTTATTCTAGGAGTATAAATTTGTGAATTTTTAATTTCTGAAATCACTTGTAACAAGGTAAATGATTTTGGTAAAGGATTAATCTTATATAAAAATTGATATAGGCTATGACATATATTTGGATTCATCATATGAGAGTTAGTGCAAATAATCTGTTTATTTAATTTTGATGATTTTAAATAAAATTTAGATTCCAAGGATAAGCCAACAACAATATCATTTAATTCTATGGTACTGCTTGGGTTTTTATTTGATGTAGTTGCAATAGGAAGTTCATAATCTAAAAAAGAATTTGTCTGAGATATATTAGCTATTCTGCTTTTTTCGGGAAAATAGGTTAATTCAGTTAATAGCGAATTTTGAGAATCGAAAAAATTTTTCTCTTCATCTATCATTAATTTTAAATTATCTTTATCGGTGCTGTTAAAATAGTTTAAAAATCGACCTGCCATTTTATTAGCTCTCATAGATCCAATATTGGGCATTAGCGAGAAGGCATAGTTTGTATTTTTATTGAAATCATTATTAATCATAAAATTAAGCTCGAAATTTAGAATATTAGATTCATTTTGATTGAGGTTTAATTGTTCAATCTCTTCGTCTATAAGGGAAATTTCATTATTTTCATTAAGATAACAGTTTATTATTTTATCGGTAACATATTGTTTTAAGTTATTATATTGTGGGTTATTTTTATCATAT
The DNA here is from genome assembly GCF_051776705.1 of Bacillus cereus group sp. BceL291. Classification (NCBI taxonomy): domain Bacteria; kingdom Bacillati; phylum Bacillota; class Bacilli; order Caryophanales; family Bacillaceae; genus Bacillus; species Bacillus cereus group sp. BceL291. The sequence continues at coordinate 48,360 of NZ_JBPWAP010000041.1, forward strand.
ATGTCATATGATTCAGGGTAACCTAATCCTCTATTTTTATCAATTAGTTCTAGTAAAGGTATTTCACATTCAGTTCCATATTTTTCAACGAATTTATTCTTATATTCTTTTAGTGATACGGATTCTATGTCTTTAATATTAGTTTTATAAAGGAAATGTGCCAGTGAATTTAAGTCATTTAATTCTATTTTTATGGCCTCAGTATTTTTGGGCGAAAATGTTGTATCAACTTGTAAATAATTTTTTGATTCAACTATTTTTTTAAGGGTATTTACAATCTTTAGGTATATTTCTTCCCCCTCACCTATAATCGAATTATCATACTCGTTAAGTAATTTTTGAATGTAAAGAAGTTTTTTGTAATATAGCTCAGCGGTAGGAATAGCTTTTAATACATCAATTATATCTTCAAATATTGAATTTGATCCTATGCAAGGACGCAGATTAGTAATAAGTATTTCATCATTTATAAGTTTTCGTAAAAACGAAAAAATGACAGGAGGTTCCACCACACCGATAGAAATTTCTTTTAGATCTTTAAATAATTTATTAAAATTTGTAAAAGTCTTACAAGAATCAATTATATATTCTAGAATCTGGGTGTTTTTTAATGAAAGTGTAGTACTTCCATTTTTTTTTATATCTTCATATTTTTTTCCGTAATAACTCAAATATATATTATTTACATAATTAGATGTTTTGAAGATTGTGTTATTTATTTTTACATCCAGAAATAAAAGTATATCCCAATTGTCTTCTAAGTGTTTTGTAAATTCAAATAACCAATCCATATCAATTCTAGTATGCTTTTTTAGCTGAGATAAATCATTTGTTTCTAGTTTATGGAGGTTATTTATATTTTGTAAAGAGACACTTGATAGCAAGGCTAAAGGGGTAGCTCTTATAGACATTCTTTGTAAATAATTACTAAATGTGTTGATTATTTGTTCCTTGTTACCTTTATTATTTTTTATAATATTATAAAAGGCTAAGTTGGTTGTGAGTATAGCTTCTCGGATTATTGGATTTGAAAAAAGATCCAATATATCAGCATAACTATATTTTTTTTCTCCAATAACATTTACATTAGCTGAAAATAAAGGAGATCTAACTGTAACAGTATCTCCAATAGCAAAAGTTCCATTTTTCATTATAGATACCTCCATGTATGATATTTCGAGATGAATTTAGAATGATTTAACAGATTAATCAAATAAATTATAGCATGTCTGCTTTGTAAAAGTAAAAAAATATAAAATTATAGAATATATTTACAAAAAAAATAAATAGATATATTCTATAATTATAATGTAAGCGCATTCTGATAGAAAGTTTTTTCATATGTTTACAAAAAAGTAAAATATTGATAAAATAATTTTTATTACAGAATATTCTTAATAAACATTTTTATTGTTTGATTACTTAACTAAGTAAAATAAAAATTTTTAGTTTATTCCGCATTAAAGACCAACTATGAAAAGTCAAGGGGACATTTTCAAAAAATATTGCTAGAGGATTTTGAAAATAAATCCACTGGATTCGATAGGAAGTGGCTAAACGTCTTCATAAAGTA
>NZ_JBPWAP010000042.1:0-48432 GCF_051776705.1 Bacillus cereus group sp. BceL291
GTTCATCCTGAGCCAGGATCAAACTCTCCAATAAAGTTAGTTTGTCTAGCATCTAAAATAAAAATTGACGTTTCACGTTGTTTGTTTCGTTCAGTTTTCAAAGAACTACTTCGTCGCTCAGAGGCGACTTTATTAATATAACATTTCGTTATATTTTCGTCAACAACTTTTTTCAATAAGTTGTTTTTCGTTTGTTTTGTTTGTTACCTTTCGTGGCAACGAATATAAATATACCAGTTTGATTATTAAAATGCAATAGTTTTTCTAATAAAATTTTTAACTTAGTAAAAAAGTATAAAAACAGCACATTTCTTCTATATAAATATAATTTCTCGCACTATCAAGATTTACTATACCCACGCAACTCATGCTCAAATAAAAAAAGCTTTGGAGAAATCTCCAAAGCTTAGTCTTGTTTATGGCGCATAGCAGGGAATAATAATACATCACGAATAGATGGTGCATTTGTTAATAACATAACTAGACGATCAATACCGATTCCTAATCCACCCGTAGGAGGCATACCGTACTCAAGAGCTTCAATATAATCGTCATCCATCATGTGAGCTTCGTCATTACCTTGTTCGCGCTCTTTTAATTGCGCTTCAAAACGTTCTTTTTGATCGATTGGATCATTTAACTCAGTGAATGCATTTGCATGTTCACGCGCAACGATAAATAATTCGAAACGATCTGTAAATCTTGGATCTTCATCATTCTTTTTCGCAAGCGGCGAGATTTCTACCGGATGACCGTAAATAAATGTTGGTTGGATTAATTTATCTTCTACTTTTTGTTCGAAGAATTCATTTATAATATGACCAACTTCCATTGTATCTTTAATTTCTACATTATGTTCTTTTGCAAGTTCACGCGCTTCTTCTACACTCATCGGATTCCAGAAATCAGCTCCAGAGTATTGCTTAATCGCATCTACCATATGAAGACGTGTCCATTCTGGTTCTAGATTAATTTCATAATCACCATACTGGATTGTTGTTGTACCCAGTACTTTTTTCGCGATATGAGCAACCATATCTTCTGTTAACTTCATAATATCTTTATAATCAGCGTATGCTTCATATAATTCAATCATCGTAAACTCAGGGTTATGACGAGTTGATACACCCTCATTACGGAATACACGGCCGATCTCATATACTTTTTCTAAACCACCCACAATAAGACGCTTTAAATGTAGCTCAATTGCGATACGCATATATAATTCCATATCTAACGCATTATGGTGTGTAGTGAAAGGACGCGCAGAAGCTCCACCTGCAATTGCATGCATCATAGGTGTTTCCACTTCAAGATAACCGTTGTCATCTAGGTATCTTCTCATCTCACGAATGATTTTACTACGAGTAACGAACGTTTCACGACTTTCCATACTTGTAATTAAGTCTAAGTAACGTTGACGGTAGCGTTGTTCAACATCTTTTAATCCATGGTATTTATCTGGTAATGGACGAAGAGATTTCGTTAATAGCGTAAAGCCTGTTGCTTTTACTGAAAGTTCTCCAACGTTTGTTTTGAACACTTTACCTTCAATACCTACTAAATCACCTAAATCTGCTGTTTTAAATAATTCGTACTCGTCATCTCCAACAGCATCTTTACGAACATAAATTTGAACTTGTCCATGTAAATCTTGAACATGTGCAAATCCAGCTTTCCCTTTTCCGCGTTTTGTCATAATACGACCAGCGATAGAAACAGCGATTTCCTTCTCCTCTAATTCCTCTTTAGAGAACTCTCCATATAGACTCACTAAGTCAGTTGTTGAATTTGTGCGTTCAAATCTTTTACCGAACGGGTCAATTCCTTGTTCACGTAAATTATGTAGCTTTTCACGACGAACAATCAATTGGTCGTTTAATTCTTCGTGGTTCATGTTATCCATGATATTGATATCACTCCAGCTCTATTTAATTTTACAATATATACAGTATAGCATTTTCTACTCAACTAGAAAAACTGCCAGCAACTAACTGGCAGCTCTTCTTTCTTTCACGTAATTATAGGAAGTGTATAGAAGAATGTCAATCTCCTATGTCCATTATTAACCAACGTAAATTGTTTGTTGTTTCGCTTCCACTTCTTCTACAAATGTACCTAACACATTCGCAAGGTCTTCCCGTGTGTTACAAGCATTAATACCATTACGTACACTCGCATTACCACGAACACCTTTTAAATACCAAGCTGCATGTTTTCTCATCTCTCTTACAGCGACACTTTCATTCTTTAAGTCGATAAGACGATCTAGATGCAACATACATACATCAATTTTCTCGCGCACTGTTGGTTCCGGCATTAATTCACCTGTCTCCAAATACTTTACCGTACGATAAATCATCCACGGATCTCCAAGAGCAGCACGACCAATCATAACACCATCTACACCAATTTCATCAAGCATACGCTTTGCATCTTGCGGCGTTGCGACATCACCATTTCCGATAACCGGGATATTTACAGATTGTTTTACTTGTTTAATAATATCCCAATCCGCTTTTCCTTCATACATTTGCACTCGTGTACGTCCGTGAACCGCCACAGCTTGGCCACCAGCACGCTCAACAGCCCTAGCATTTTCTATTGCGAAAATATGTTCTTCATCCCAACCGATACGCATTTTAACTGTAACCGGCTTTTCAACAGCATCTACAACCGCTGCTACCATTTCATATATTTTATTCGGGTCTAAAAGCCACCTTGCTCCAGCATCACATTTAACGATTTTCGGCACTGGACAACCCATATTAATATCAATTATGTCTGCTGTCGTATATTTATCTACATATTTCGCAGCATCTACAAGAGTTTCTTTTTCTCCACCAAAAATTTGTAAACTTAATGGCTTTTCTCTCTCGTCGATATATAACATATCTAATGTTCTTTTATTATTAAGTAATATTGCCTTATCACTTACCATTTCAGCACAAACTAATCCGGCACCAAATTCTTTTACTGTTAAACGGAATGCAGAGTTACACACTCCCGCCATCGGTGCTAGTACAACCGGATTTTTCATCTCGATATTTGCAATCTTTAACAATCAATCTACTCCTTCCTGTACAATCACTTTGGCATTAATTCCTCTATCGAAACATTTAATGCCTTAGCAACTTCTACTACAAAATCTTGAGAAGGCGATCTATTCCCTCTCTCAACCTCACCTAAAACAGATACAGATACCCCTAGTGCTTTAGCAAAACCTTCTTGTGTGTAACCTTTTAGCTTTCGAAAAGCACGAATGCGTCTTCCCCATTTTTCTGCTTCCATACCGTTACTCCCTCTCGCCTTTTCATTTCTTCTACTTGTGAACATGAAATGTTTTGTTTTATGTCTTGATTAATTTCTAACAACGGAACGATAACAAAAGCTCTTTCAAACATCCGCGGATGCGGAACAATAAGATTCTCTGCTTCAATATTCTCTTGATTATAAAGTAAAATGTCAAGGTCGATAGTCCTCGGCCCCCACCTAATTTCCCTTTTTCTTCCTAGGTCATTTTCTACTTTTTGTGTTACTTTCAATAATTCTTGTGGTGATAAATTGGTAGAAATTTTTATAACTAAATTTAAAAAGCAACTTTGGTCAGTATAGCCAACTGGCTCAGTTTCATATACAGATGAAATATCATCAACCTGAATATAAGGATTTTTATTTAAAAACTGAATCGCTTCGGTTAGATACGTATAACGCTCTCCAATATTTGATCCTAATGCAATGTAAGCTATATTGTTCATGGACGTTCTCTCGTAATTTCTACTGCTACAGCACGATAATGACCCGGTATCGGTGGATCCGGCTTAATTACCTTAATTGTACAGCGCGAAATACTTTCATATTGTTTTAATATATCTGCAGCAATATTTTCAGCGATACTCTCCACAAGCTTATACTTTCTATCCTCAACAACTTTTCTACATAATTCGAAAAGCTCTCCATAATTGACCGAATGCTCTAAGTCATCACTTTCCCCTGCACGCTTTAAATCCAACTCCACCGTTAAGTCAACTTTAAATCTCTGACCTAATTTATTCTCCTCTGGGAACACGCCATGATAACCATAAAACTCCATATCATGGATATAAATTTTATCCAATTACCTTACCCCCTTACCAATCATCGCATCCATCATTTTAGCCATACGCGCCATTTCTTTCACATCATGGACACGAACAAACTCACAGCCCTTTTCAATACCAAGACAAACAGTAGCTCCCGTTCCCTCAAGGCGTTCCTCTACTGGCAAATCTAATACGTGCCCAATAAAGGACTTTCTCGAAGTACCTAAGAGAACCGGATAACCTAGCACATTTAACTGTTCTAAATTACGCATCGCCTCTAAGTTCTGCTCAGGTGTTTTAGCAAAACCGATACCTGGATCTAAAATAATATTCTCATCTCGCACACCAGCATTTTTAGCAATTTTAATACTGTCATACAAATCAGCAATCATATCCGCCATTAAATTACGATAATTCATGTCATCGCGGTTATGCATTAAAATGATGGGTACATCGTAATGAGCTGCGACTTCAGCAATTTTCGGCTCCGCCTTCGCTCCCCAAATATCATTAATAATATGAGCACCAGCCTCAATTGCTTGCTTTGCAACTTCAGCTTTATATGTATCGATAGATATAGGCAATTTTACTTCTTTTGAAACTGCTTGAATCATCGGGACAACTCGCTTTATTTCTTCTTCTACTGATACTTTAGCAAAACCCGGGCGAGTAGATTCGCCACCAATATCAATAATATGAGCACCTTCACCTTGCATTTCTTTTGCGTGACGTACCGCAGCATCTACCTCGTTGTAACTCCCACCATCAGAAAACGAATCTGGTGTTACATTTAAAATCCCCATAATTAATGTCTTTTCATTTAAATTCAATGTATATTCGCCGCAGCGTAAATCATAATCCCACTTCAAACTACACATCTCCTCTTCGTAATTCATTTTTGCTCCATAATTTCTCTCTTTGCATTCCATAAAGGTACATTAAACTTTTTGTAACCACTCCTACTTTACCCGGGAAATCCTGCGCTTCTATACGATAAAGCGGAACAATTTCTTGAATGGAGTTTGTTACGAAGACTTCATCCGCTGAAAGCAGCTCATCTTTTGTAAAGAAACCTTCCTTTACTTCTATATTTAATTCTTCAGCACTCTTTATAATAAACGCACGAGTGATACCATTTAAAATCCCTGTCTCTAACGAAGGTGTATATAAAACATCACCTTTCACAAAAAATAGATTGGAAACAATACCCTCTGCAACATAACCTGCTTCAGTAAGAAAAATACCTTCCTTACTCACAACATTTCCAATTTCACGCTTCCCTAAAATATTATTTAAATAATGATGAGACTTCAGACGAAATGTTCCTTCCGGTGTATTTCGCACTTGTTTTAGAATAACACCTTCTTTTTCCACTACATCTCCTGGAGCTGTTAAAGGTTTTATAAAAACAATAACCGAAGGCTCTTCATACATTTCCGTTTGTAATCCTATTTCATCTATACCCGCTGATACATTAAAACGTACATATGCATGCTTCAATTCATTCTTAGCGAGTAAATCTTTCAAAATAAGCATCACGTCATTTTTTGTCATTGTCCATTTAATTTGCAATGTATCCAGCGCTTCTATTAAACGGTCATAATGATCATCCAATAAGAAAGGGTGACCATTATAAATACGAAACGTTTCAAAAACTCCAAGACCATATAAATAACCATGATCATAAGGAGAAATTTTCGCTTCACTTGCTTCTACATACTGACCATTTACGTAAATTAACATAACGTTGCACTTGGACTGTATTTACAAATGAAATTCTGTAACAACTCTTTCCCATGAGAAGTCATAATAGATTCCGGATGGAATTGCACACCCTCTATCGGCAATGTCTTATGACGAAGTGCCATAATTTCTCCTTCCTCTGTCCAAGATGTTACCTCTAAGCAATCGGGTAACGTCTCTTTCTTAACAATAAGGGAATGATAGCGCGTCGCAGTAAACGGATTAGGAATATCCGAAAAAATCGTCTTTCCATCATGATGCATAAGCGACGTTTTCCCATGCATTAATCGTTCTGCACGGACAACCTCTCCACCAAACACTTGTGCAATGGATTGATGCCCTAGACAAACTCCAAAAATCGGAATCTTTCCAGCAAAGTATTTAATAACTTCCATACTAATCCCCGCTTCATTAGGACTACATGGACCTGGAGAAATCATTAGAAAATCTGGTTTCATATTCTCAATATCTGAAATGGTCACTTCATCGTTACGTTTAACAACGAGCTCTTGTCCAAGTTCTCCAAGAAACTGCACTAAATTAAATGTAAAAGAATCATAATTATCAATCATTAATATCATTTCTCTCACCTAACCGTTTCTTCGCTACGTTCTTTTGCACGCCATAAAGCAATCGCCTTTTTTAACGACTCTTTATATTCATTTTCTGGATTTGAATCAATTACAATTCCCGCCCCTGCTTGTACATGAGCTTTTCCATCTTTAGCAAGAAGCGTTCTAATTACAATATTCAATTCTGTATCTCCAGAATAACCAATCCAACCGATTGAACCTGTATAAATCCCTCTTCGCACAGGTTCTAATTCCTCAATAATTTCCATCGTACGTATTTTCGGGGCACCAGTAATTGTTCCCCCAGGGAATACAGCCTTCACTAAATCAAAAGCATCTTTATCTTCTTCCACCTCACCACGCACATTAGAAACAATATGCATAACATGTGAGTATTTCTCAATTACCATAAATTCATCCACTTCTACAGTGCCATATTTACAAACACGTCCTAAATCATTTCTTTCTAAATCCACAAGCATTACATGCTCTGCTCTTTCTTTTTCGTTCTCAATTAATTCTCTTGCTAATTCTTCATCCTCTTGCTCATCCGCGCCTCTAGATCTCGTTCCAGCAATTGGTCTTGTACTTACTTCAGTTCCTTGTTTCTTAATTAACAACTCTGGCGATCCACTAACAATTTGAAAATCCCCAAGCTCCAGGTAACCCATATATGGAGATGGATTAATTTCACGAAGACTTGTATAAATTTCTAGTGGGTGTGTCTGTAACGTTCTTTCTTGTCTCGTCGACAAGTTTACTTGGAACACATCACCCGCCCCAATATATTCTTGAATACATTCAACTGCCTTCATAAAGCTGGCTTCAGTAAAAGCAACTGCTTCACTTTTCTTTTCAGGACTTTCAAAGGGCACAGTCACTTCAGGCGCTTCTGTCATCCAAAGACTCTTCCACTCATTTAGCCGTTCTTTTGCCTCTTCATATTTATCTACATAATGCGTAATAACCCATAACACTTGTTCTTTTTGATCATAGACAAATACGTCATCAAATAATAAAAAGAAGATGTCAGGTATATTAATATCATCTTCCGCAAGAGAAGGCAGCTTTTCAATATAACGGATACAGTCATAACTGAAATAGCCAATTGCACCACCTTGAAAAGGCGGATACTCTGGGTTATAGTCCGTCTTCCATTGTTCCATATATTCTTGCATTAAATCTAACGGATTCCCTCGTTTTATTGTTTCCTTACCACTTTCACTTATATGTAACGTTTCATCCTTCCCTCGGATTACCGCTACTGGGTTCAGCCCTACAATGTTATAACGACCGCCACGGCCGCTTTCTAACAAAGTATGTTGCGATTTACCCTGAGAAAGAAATTTATATTGCTTAAAGAAATCTAACTGATATGGAATAGAAAGCGCTAAAGATTTTCTTCGTTGCATATCAACACCCCGTCTTCTTTTATCCCACCCTCTTAGATTAACCAGCTCAAACTACATAAGTTATTTATATAGAGATTGATTATACTCGAAGGCTAGTGAAAATAATTTAATTATACTACCTCTTATTTTACATGAAGTTTTCTAGTCATTCACTCTTTTCCTATTTCCAATCCCAAAAGAAAAAGCACCCTTTTTCAAGGATGCTTTTTCAATCGCGTTTAATTATGATTCAAATTGATAAAGTGGTGTACTTAAATAACGTTCACCGTTACTCGGGATAATAACAAGTACCTTTTTCCCTTTACCTAACTTTTTCGCAACTTCTGTTGCTGCATAAATAACTGCGCCTGAAGAGATACCAACTAAAATACCTTCCTCTTTAGCCACTCTTCTCGCATATTCAAATGCTTGCTCTGTTTTCACTTGAATAATTTCATCATATACTTCTACATCCAACGTCTCCGGAACAAATCCCGCCCCAATTCCTTGGATTTTATGTGGACCTGGTTTCCCACCAGATAATACTGGTGAATCTGCAGGTTCTACTGCATAAATTTTAATATCTTTATACGCTTCCTTCAGTACTTCACCAGCACCAGTAATCGTTCCACCTGTACCAATACCTGCAATAAACGCATCTAATTGGTCACCCATTTGTTCAATAATTTCTGGACCTGTTGTTAAACGGTGAATTTCTGGATTCGATTGGTTTTTGAACTGTTGTGGTATAAAGTAGCCATGCTCTTTTGCTAATTCAGTCGCTTTACGAATTGCTCCACCCATTCCTTCAGGCCCTGGAGTCAATACTAATTCCGCACCGTAAGCACGTAATAAATTACGACGCTCAATACTCATTGTTTCTGGCATTACTAAGATTGCATTATATCCTTTAGCAGCCGCTACCATCGCTAAACCAATTCCTGTGTTACCACTTGTCGGCTCAATGATTGTATCGCCCTCTTTTAATAATCCATTTTTTTCAGCATCTTCAATCATAGCTAATGCGATACGATCTTTAACGCTACTCCCCGGATTCATAAATTCTAATTTTAAGTATATATCTGCGCTGTCTGATTCTACGATGCGGTTCAACTTAACGATCGGCGTTTTCCCGATTAATTCTGAAACTGATTGTGCCACTCGCATTCCTGTCACTCCTAACACCGAGTATTTTTATTGGTTTTATCTATATTTAGATTTTGTCAGAAAATTCCCTGTTTGTCAATTCATTTGGAGGATTGCTCCTCTTAATTCCCTTATTACAAATTCTCGATTAAATTTGTAATATCTTCTTTAGAGAACTTGTATCGTTCATTACAGAAATGACAGTGAACTTCCGTCTCTTCCTCTTCTTCACGAACTTGCTCTAACTCTGTTTTACCTAAACTAATTAACACACTCTCAATACGCTCGCGTGAGCATGTGCAATTAAATTGAACATCCATTGTTTCTAATACTTTTACTTTATCTTCTCCAAGAACTGCATATAGTAGCTCTTCCGGAGAAAGTCCTTGTTCAATCAACGTTGATACAGGTGGAATCTTTTGTAAACGGTCTTCAATAAATGAAATCGTTTCATCTTGCGCACCCGGCATAATTTGAAGGATGAATCCACCTGCCGCTAATATGCTATCATCTCCATTTACAAGAACACCAACACCTACAGAAGAAGGCGTTTGTTCAGAAACTGCAAAATAATACGTAAAGTCTTCTCCTAATTCTCCTGAAACGATTGGAGATTGACCAATAAACGGCTCACGCATTCCAATATCTTTAATTACAGTTACAAACCCCTCTGTACCTACCGCTTGATATACACGTAACTTCCCTTGTTCTGTTCCTTCAAAATCAACATGCGGATTCGTTACATAACCACGTACATCTCCATTTGCATGAGCATCTACTAAGATAGGACCAATCGGACCGTTACCTTCTACCTTAATCGTTAACTTTTGCTCACCTTTTAACATTGCGCCCATCATTGTACCCGCAGTTAAAGAACGCCCTAGTGCCGCTGAAGCTGTTCTCCATGTATCATGACGTCTTTGCGCCTCACTTACTGTATTTGTTGTACGTACACTATACGCACGCACTTCTCCATCAAACGCTAACGCTTTTACTAAATAATCTTTCATACGTATTTATTCACCTTTCTCATGCTGTAAATTTGCATTACGTTCATATAACATGTATAAACCTTTTAACGTTAAAAATGGATCTACAATATCAATTACATTCGATTCTTCGGAAATTAATTTTGCTAATCCACCTGTTGCAATAACTTTAGGTTCTTGTCTAGCTTCTTCTTTCATACGCTTAACAATACCTTCCACTTGTCCAACATAACCATAAAGAATACCCGATTGCATCGCACTTACTGTATTTTTCCCAACTACACTGCTTGGTTTTGTAATTTCGATACGAGGAAGTTTTGCTGCTCTGCTATATAAAGCCTCTGCTGAAATCATAATTCCTGGCGTAATAACTCCACCCATATAATGCTTTTCTTCGTTAATATAACAATATGTAGTAGCCGTACCAAAATCAACAATAATAAGCGGACTTCCATATAAGTGGATTCCTGCTACTGCATTTACAATTCGGTCTGCGCCTACTTCACGCGGATTTTCATATTTAATATTTAGCCCTGTTTTTATCCCAGGCCCTACTACAAGCGGTTTAATTTTAAAATATTTTTCACACATGCGCTCTAAAGCAAACATAATTGGTGGTACGACTGAAGACACAATAATACCTTTCACATCTTCAAACGAAAGACCTTCATGCTCAAGCAATTGCTTTACAAGCATTCCATATTCATCTTCTGTCTTATGACGATCTGTTTCCATGCGCCAATGCTGACGAAGTTCCCCCTCTTCAAACACACCTAGTACAGCATTTGTGTTCCCTACATCCAATACAAAAATCATATTCTCACCACTTATCTTATTTAATCTATATTTGTGCAGTATGTATAAAACTTATAAAAACATCATATCACACATACTTATATAATCAGCTTTCCTATCCTCATCATTTTACAAAAAGATTGCTCTCTATTTCAATTTTTAATACTAGTTTTACTTAAATTACTTTATCCACTAAGTTCTCAATAGTAATTAACAAAGGTTTTAACAAACAAAAAAGGAGTGACGATAGTCACTCCTTCGTTTCTTACTTATCTTCTTTATCTTCATCGTCTTTCTTCATGTTGATGTTTACTTTCACATCATCTGAAGATGTTGGACGTTCTGGCAATCTGCCGTAATCACATAAATGATTGATTTGCTCAGCATCTAACGTTTCTACTTCAAGTAACGTTTTTGCAATAAGATCTAGCTTATCACGATTTTCAGTAAGAATGTCTTTTGCACGAGCATAACATTCTTTCATAATCGTTTGCATTTCTACATCGATATCGTGTGCAATTGCATCACTGTAGTTTTGCTCTGAATGGAAGTCTCTTCCTAAGAACACTTGACCACCTTGCGAACTACCAAATTGCATTGGTCCAAGCTTATCACTCATACCGAATTCTGTAACCATGCGTCTTGCAATGCCCGTCGCACGTTGGAAGTCGTTGTGAGCACCTGTACTCACTTCACCAAATACAATCTCCTCAGCTACTCGACCACCAAGTAAACCAGTGATTTTATCAAGTAACTCTGGCTTTGTCATGAAGTAACGATCTTCTTTCGGAAGCATTACTGCATATCCACCAGCTTGACCACGAGGGACAATTGTTACTTTATGAACGACATCAGCTTCATCAAGAACAACACCAATTACAGTATGACCCGCTTCATGGAAAGCAACGATATTACGTTCTTTTTCAGAGATAACACGACTTTTCTTAGCCGGACCTGCAATAACGCGATCCGTTGCTTCATCAATGTCACTCATATCAATTTTCTTCTTATCTTGACGCGCAGCTACTAAAGCAGCTTCGTTTAATAAGTTTTCAAGATCAGCACCAGAGAATCCTGGTGTACGAGTTGCAATTGCTCTTAAGTTGATATTCTCATCAAGCGGTTTATTACGAGCATGCACCTTCAGTACAGCTTCACGGCCATTTACATCTGGACGATCTACTGTAATTTGACGGTCAAAACGACCTGGACGTAATAATGCTGGATCAAGAATATCAGGACGGTTTGTCGCAGCGATGATAATAATACCTTCGTTTGCACCGAATCCATCCATTTCAACAAGTAATTGGTTCAACGTTTGCTCACGCTCATCATGGCCACCACCAAGACCTGCGCCACGTTGACGCCCTACTGCATCAATTTCATCAATGAAAATGATACAAGGAGCATTTTTCTTTGCATTTTCAAATAAATCACGTACACGTGATGCACCGACACCCACAAACATCTCTACGAAGTCAGAACCACTGATAGAGAAGAATGGAACGCCAGCCTCACCTGCAACAGCACGTGCTAATAAAGTTTTACCTGTACCTGGAGGTCCAACTAATAGGACACCCTTTGGAATACGAGCACCAACTTCAGAGAACTTACGAGGGTCTTTCAAGAATTCAACTACCTCAACAAGTTCTTGTTTCTCTTCATCCGCACCAGCAACATCTCTGAAACGAACTTTTTTCTTTTCATCATTATATAACTTCGCCTTACTTTTCCCGAAGTTCATAACACGGCTACCGCCGCCTTGAGCTTGGTTTAATAAGAAGAAGAATAAAATGAAGATGATGACAAATGGAATGATTGAAGTAAAGAATGTTACCCAGGCACTTGTTTCTTCTGCTGGTTGATACTTAACTTCGGCACCTTTCGCTTTATCATTAATTTTCTTTTGTAATTCCTCAGTATTTGGTGCATAAGTAACAAATTGTTCTCCTTGGCTAGAGTTATTAAATTGTCCTTTTACCTCAAATACACCATTTTTCGGTTGAAGTTGCACATTACGCACTTCACCGCTTTCTAGTTTAGTAATGAATTTGTCGTAGCTAACTGATGTCGTTTTTTGTGTCGAACCATTAAAATAGCTCACGATTCCAATTACTACTAAGAATATCAGTAAATAAAAGATGGTATTACGGAAGATACGATTCATTCCTAACCTCCTCTCACGGCATAAACACTATAGTAAATCGTAACATAGAAAAACTTTCCTATACAATTGTGAAGCCTATATTTAATTAATTTGAGTAAACGCTTGGTTTTAATACGCCTACATAAGGAAGATTACGGTACTGCTCTTTATAATCTAATCCATATCCTACTACAAATTCATGTGGAACAGTAAATCCAACATAATCCGCTTTCAGATCAACCTTACGGCCTGTTGGCTTATCTAATAATGTAACAATTTTTACAGACTTCGCTTTACGATATTTGAATAAGTCTACTAAGTAGCTTAGTGTAAGACCACTATCAATAATATCTTCGACGATTAAAATATCGCGACCTTCTACAGAAGTATCAAGATCTTTTAAAATCTTCACTTCGCCTGTTGAAACTGTAGAGTGACCGTAACTAGATACAGCCATAAAATCCATTTCAAGATATGTATCTGTTCTCTTTAATAAATCTGCCATGAATGGCATTGCGCCTTTTAATACACCAATTGCAAGAGGTACTGTGTTTTTATAATCCTCTGCAACAATTGCACCTAGTTCGCGCACCTTTTCTTGTATTTGCTCTTCAGAAATTAATACTTTTTCGATATCTTGATTCATCATTTCATTATCCTCCCGGAAGACTCCTTGCTTTTGTAGTGAATAATCATATATTTATCCTTCTTTGCCATCTCTTTCGAAATTGCAAATGCAGATCGCTTCAACAAGGGTACCCAAATAATGGTCCCACTTGCATCACAAACGACCGGCCATTCTTCTCTTTTTTCTTTCGGTACTTTTGCTTCGATAAAAATAGCTTTTATCTTTTTCGTGCCATTCATACCTTGTATTGACATGCGATCTCCATTTTCCCTAGAACGAATACGAAGTGGATATGATATATCATTATACTTAGCAACAAATACTGTTTCATTCATGTTACTTGGTATATCTTCGCTCACCTCTGTTACAAATTCATCCCCGTTCAATAGCGTAATGGTCCCGGGTACTGATAAATCTTGTAAAAAAGGAGAAACAATTTCTTGTTTAAATCTAAAGCTACACTCCTCGTATGTACGAACAATTTTCAAATCACCTGGAAAATCAAGTGAACCTGAAGGTTGTGTCCGCTTAAAAAACTCAATCACCTTGTCAATATGTATGGAAGAAAGAGAAGATGGAATCTTATATTCATAAAGATAGTTTAATATTAGTTGAATCCCTCTTCTTTGTAAAGGCATAGACATGGATTCAAAGGCAGGAATTGATAAGCTAATTTGTTTATCACTTTTTTTTGTAATTACTTTATTCATTTTCTCAAAAGCTAATTCCTGCAAATAAGCCTCATCCTCTTGCATCTGCACGCTAAATTTTTGGAATTTCTCATGCACTTGTGGATTTTCTTCTTTCAAATGAGGAAGGACATATTTACGTAATCGATTCCTTGTATATACTTCCTTTTTATTACTCGGATCTATACGTGGCATTAAATTTAGCTTATTACAGTAATCAACAATTTCTTCCTTCGTTACCCCAAGTAACGGCCTAATTAAATACCCATTATGAAAAGGACGCTTCACTGCAATTCCTGCATATCCTTTCGGAGTACTCCCTCTTACAAGACGCATTAAAATTGTCTCGACTTGATCATCTCCATGATGTCCAAGAGCAACATATCTTGCATCATATTTCTTCATTATTCTTTCCAAAAATGCATATCTGCATTCTCTAGCAGCAACCTGTGCATTCATTCCGTATTGCTGTTGATATTGTGATACATTAATCCTTATCGTTTCACAAATAATTCCCAGTTCTTCACAAAGGCCCTGCACAAACCGTAAATCCTCATGAGATTCATCACCTCTAAACATATGATCCACATGAGCTACTACAATTTCCAACTGTTTTTCCGCTCTTTTTTCTAATAAATAATATAAAAGCGCTAACGAGTCAGGACCACCAGAAACTCCCACAACAATTGTTGAATCATTCTTTAATACATCATGCTGCTTTACAAAGTCATCTACTTTTTCAACAAATGTATCTTTCAACTTCGTAATCACCTTTCATTAAACAAGAACAGCAACGTTAGTTGCCTTGTCTACAATGGTACAACTTTTACAAACATTGTGCAAAAAAAAGATATACAAAAATTACATTTTTATCTTACATCCTCCGTGTATATTCACAAAATTAATAACATTACCTTTTTCCACAAAAAAACCTAGGTATTCACCTAGGTTTTTAAAATCAAATTATAGATAAACATTCCACTTACATTTTACTGCGCCTGCATTCCTACAATCGGAATCGTAGCCCACTTCGGCATATTTTTCTTCACTTTTGCCACTACAATAGTCATATCATCATTTATATAACCATCACAAGAGCGAATCACTTCTTCCATAATGATATCAGCAATTTCTTGCGGGTCTTCGGTTTGCAATTCTTTAATTTTTCGTTTCATCCACAATTCATGATTCTCCACATGCTGTGCTCCTTCAAAAATCCCATCGCTCATCATAATAAGAATATCGCCCGTTTTTAATTGTTCACCCACCACATCAACTTCAACATCTTCAATGATTCCCATCGGCAAATTACTTGCTTCAATTTTCAAAATATTATTTGCGCGTTTAACAAAACTCGGCGTCGATCCAATCTTTAAAAACCTTGCACTCGCATCCCGCAAATCTACCATAGCTAAATCTAACGTCGTAAACATCTCTTCTGTCGTTCTCAAAGAAAGAATTGAATTGATAGACTTAATTGCTATTTCTTCATCAATGCCCGATTGGAGTATTTTTTGTAATAATTTCACCGTTTCCTTACTTTCCATATGAGCCCTTTGCCCATTCCCCATACCATCACTAATTGCAAGTGCATATTTACCAACACTTAAATCCATCATCGCATAAGAGTCACCCGAAACAAATCCACCGCCTTTTGCAGCTGTAGCCAATCCTGTATCAAGAGAATACGTCTTCGCCGAACCAAATGATATTAAACTATGGCCATTTGGATAAGAAGACTTTTCTTCATGTTTAACGACAATATTTTCTTTAAGGATATCCGAAAGCATCGGTGCAACTAACTTTTCACATTCACCATGTTCATTAGATGCAACTGGAATTAACATTTCAATATCAATACTTCCTCTATCTAAACAATAAATATCAACATGCTCTACTTCGACACCAAAATCACGGAATGCTTGCATAATCTGTTCTTCCTGCACTTGATGATTTTCACGCTCTCGTTGTATCTCCTTAGCAAAATCCTCCATAACCTTTGATACACCTAATAGTTGCTCCGCTACTATTCTACGATTTTCCTTCATTTGTTTTCGTAATTTTTGTCCCTCATAGAAGTGATCTAATTCACCCGCTACTAAATCCGTCACTTTTTTCCCTCTCACACAATGCTTGTCCCACTCACGAACTAATTTACGATTATGTTGCAGGGTTCCTTCTTCCGTTTCATTCATTATTTGTTTCATATAATCGTACGTTTTATCAAAATTCACTACCCAGCATTGATCCTTTTTAAAGCATGTTTGACATGTTTTCGCAGTAATTGTACTCAAAAACAAATCTGCTTCTGTCTCTTTATCTTCTTCCTCTACATACCCATATACAGAAAAGCTATTAGATAAAGCAGCAAATACATTTGCAAATTGGTTGATTTTATTTGCTGTAACATCACGCATCCTTCTTAAATATTGTTGTTGGTCTTGCGAATGCTCTTGTGTACCTGGCATAAATTTAGCAATACGATCCAAAACAAGCTTCGGTGTTAATAAGAAGATAACAATCGCTACACCTGACTCAATTAAAGTTGTTACAATATTTGTCTGTTTGTCCACATATAATGTAATTAAGCTTGTCCCAATTAATAAACCTAAACTAACACCTAAACGCTTCCCTTCTTTTAACAATCCACCAAGCAATCCAGAGAAAGCAAGAAGGCTAAGCTGAGACAAGCTAGACACATTTGCTAAACTTAATATTAGTCCTGTTACAACCCCTACTGTGGATCCTGTGGCAGCACCTGCAATAAATGCAAATACTAGCACTAAATACCTTGTAAAAATATGTTGAATAGAAGCATCATATACAAACCAATCTGTTGTACCCGTTAAAACAGATGCTAGTAATATAATCAAACAAACAATTTCTTCCGTCTCTAATGCCTGTTGTTTTCCTTTCCTTTCCACTAAAAGCGGGACGCTTTGTAAAAATATCATAGTTAATACGAAACTAAGCCCAGCCTCAATGGTACTAACGAGTAAATCGTACATGGTGACAGTTTGTTGCGCAAAATATACAACAACTAAGTGTGCGGTTAATGCGGAGATAAATACTTGAAATGGAACAAGTCCAACAGTTTTACGTGTAAATCGACTAAAGAAGATATTATAAATGAAGAAGGTAAAGATAGATGCAAAGGTAAAAAACAAATTATCTATCGATACCGAAAGAGCTCCTCCCATTAGAGCTAAAAATGCTAGCGGCATCTTATCCCGCTTCATAACATAAACAGCAGCAAAAAATGGCAGTGCAAACGGTAAAATATTTGTTAATATATATGCTCGTCCCAAAAGAAAACCAATAACAACAATAATAAATCCCCATCTAAAGAAAACTTGCTCAAATTTCATTCGCAACTTACTCGTCCACTTTATTCCTCCAAGCTGACTCTCATTCATTGCCAATGCACTTGTATTCATAGTATTCCTTCCTGCTTTAGGCATATTTTTAACACCACCTGCATAGTTTAATTACTGTCATTATAAAAGATGATTGTTGGTTTTTTTGTCAAAACAACAGTTTTCACTTTTATAATCGTTCGACTTTTTATTCGAAATAACTCTACAGATATACACGGTATGTAAGTTATTTTTGAGATTTTAATTAAATATTCAGAAAATATAGGGTGATTTTGTAGAAGTGTTGTATATCTTAATTTATTTAACAAAAAAAGATCATGCAAATTTGCATGATCTTTTTAGATGACCCGTACGGGATTCGAACCCGTGTTACCGCCGTGAAAGGGCGGTGTCTTAACCACTTGACCAACGGGCCGTTAAATTAAATATAGCGGCGGAGGGGATCGAACCCCCGACCTCACGGGTATGAACCGTACGCTCTAGCCAGCTGAGCTACACCGCCATGTCGTCTTATTTAACGGACAATTAGTATCTTACATCAGATACTAATTAAAGTCAACACATCTCAAAAACTTTTTTAAAAATATTTTTAACATATAAAAAAGCACCCTGAGCCATCACTCTGGGTACCTCTCTATATGTTAAAAACTAAACGTCCTTATTATCCACGACGCGCGCCACGGCCACCACGTTTAGACTCTGTGTTACGCTTTAAAGAAGTTAAACGATCTTCGCTATCTTTTAAGAAGCGTGCCATCTTTTGCTCAAATGTTTCTTTCGGAGCTCGGTCGTTACCGCCACCGCGATTATCTCTGTTGAAAGAGCGATTATTACGTTGTGGACGTCCAGAACGTTGTTGATCACCACCGCGTTGGTATTCACCGCGTGGACGATCTCCTTCTGTTTTTTCACGTTCTTTCGCTTTTTTGATAGATAAACCAATCTTTCCATCTTTTTCAACATTAATAACTTTTACTTCTACTTGGTCGCCCACTTTTAAGTGATCGTTAATATCTTTTACATAGTTATCAGCAACTTCACTAATATGAACAAGACCCGTTAAGCCCTCTGGCAGCTCCACAAAAGCCCCAAAATTTGTAATACCTGTTACTTTACCCTGTAACTTGCTGCCTACCTCGATTGACATAAAAAAAATGCTCCTCCTTAGTGGTTAAAAAGTCAAATTTTACTTTATTATATATAATCCTAAAATATAGTGTCAATAAGACATACTCTACTTAGAAACAGGAAAAATTATCTCCCCTTTACCAGAGAAGAAATAATCCCTTCTAGCAATCTTTAATACGTACTCTTCATCATTTAACTTTTGAACTTCGTCTTTTAGACTTTTTTCTTTATTCGTTAATGAATCCAGTTCTTTTTTCATGTCCTTAACTTTTGCTTCTTTTGCTTTAATGGAACTGTTTTGTTGATAAAACGTTACACTAATACTCGCAATAATTGTAAAAGTAAAGACAAGAAAAACCGCTAAACGGCGATAAAGTCGCTTCCTGTTCTCATCCGTTTGTATTATATGCTCTTTAACAGGATTTGGACTCTGTTTTTCGATTGTTCTTTGTCTCAGTTCCCTCATTTCCGAGGTCCCCCTAACTTCTTTTTTATATGCTCCCATAGTTGGAAGATATGTCCCTTCAATTTTGCTATATATTGCAGGAACCCTATATGTTTCACTATAAAAAGTTTAACACGATTAGGGAGAAGTTTCCATATGAGCGAAGCAATAAATCGAACAGGCCAGAAAAAAACTTTCCATATGAAAAGTAATATCCAAATCACCATTTTCCATAACACATGTCCAATTGAAAGCAGTATACGAAATAAGAATAATATAAATGCAATAAATAGCTGCGCTATAATAATAACAGGTTTTATCATGAGTAGCTGTATAATTCGAACAAAAAAATATGTTGTTTGCATAAAAATATAGATGAGAAAATTTAACAGCTTCATGTATAGTGCCTTCAGTAAGCTTTGATATGCCGCAAAACCACATAATAATGCCAAAAACACATATATACGTAGCTCAGCTTCATTTACGAGAAGCAATACATAAAAGACGGATAATGCTTGGACAATCCAAAATAATATATCATGTATAAATACAAGCCAACGTTTACGTTCTTGGCGCTTTAAAAAACGTTGATATGTATCTAAAGACGCTCCAATCCAAGCACCCATTCCAATCATTGAAAGCATTGTATACAACTGAATTGTTAAGCTCATTTAAACAACTTACTAAAGAAACCTTTAGTTTTTTCCCCTTGATTTTCATCAATATACAGCATCTCATTAACTTTCCCTTTAATCGACACAATACCTTTTTCCACATCTAAATTTTTCATTTGTAAATTTTGACCACGAATTGTTAAAAAACCCATTACGGTCTCTAGTAAAAACTCTTCGCTATCAAAACTCTCTACCTGCTTCACACCGGTAATATCAATTATACGCCTGCCACGCATAATAATGTCATGCTCTACAGAAACATTTTGTTGATTAGAAGACGTAGGTGAGTAACCATTATTCACGTAAATCCCCCCATAGGTTTTTACTAGCTAATAGTAATGTATGAGGGGATAAATGATTTTAGAACAAGCCTTCTTCCGCTTTTACTTTTTCTTCACGAACTAAGCTATACATATTTGCTGCATCTTCTTTTTTAGTTGTTTCTTTTAATTCATTTATTTTCACAGTCACTATTTTTTGACCAAAACGAATTGTTAATTCGTCAGCTACTTTCACATCAGAACTTGCTTTTGCCACTTGACCATTAATAGATATTCTTCCTTGATCAGCTACTTCTTTCGCTAATGTTCTTCTTTTAATTAAACGTGATACTTTTAAAAACTTATCTAGACGCATATCAAATCCCCCTATTAACGCTCTGTCTGTTTCGCTTCTTCCCATAAAACATCTAACTGTTCTAACGATAAATCTTTCATCTCTTTATTCATTTCAGCTACTTTTGCCTCCATGTATAAAAAACGACCAGTAAATTTCTCATTAGTTGAACGTAACGCCTCTTCTGGATCTATTTTGTAATGACGAGCTATATTAACAAATGCAAATAGTAAATCACCAAACTCACCCAGCATCTTTTTCTCATCCATATTTGTAACCTCTTGTTGGAACTCTTGCCATTCTTCCAAAGCTTTCTCTATCATCGGTTGCACATCAACCCAATCAAATCCAACCTTACCAGCTTTCTTCTGAATTTCATAGGCGCGTAGTAACTGCGGCAAACTTTTGGGAACGCCATTTAAAACAGATTCTTTCACGAATCCTTTTTCTTGTTTTTTAATTTCTTCCCAATTTGCAATCACTTCATCAGCGCTGTTTACATCCGTATTTCCAAACACATGCGGATGGCGACGAACCATTTTCTCAGATAGAGTTCGAATGATATCATCTATAGAGAACCAACCTTCATCTTCTCCGATTTGAGCATGAAGCATAACTTGTAATAATATATCACCTAATTCTTCTACTAAGTGATCATCATCCTCTTCATCGATTGCTTCCAACACTTCATAAGCTTCCTCAATTAAATATTTCTTTAATGATTGATGTGTTTGCTTTTTATCCCACGGACAACCATTTGGACCACGAAGTTCCGCAATAATTTCTCTAAGAACATCAAACTGTTGATACAAGGACGCACGCTCCTGAACTGGCGGCACGTACACACTCGTTAAATTATTCAATTCCGTTTCATGATCTAACATGTACAACGGTACCTTCTTTACTTGTTCAAATGAAGTTCCTGCAGCTGTTACGATATACACTTCATAATCATCTGGTAACATCTCCATTAATGTTAATTTCACATCAGATGCAACGAATGCATCATATACTTGGCAAAAGATTAAATGTTGACGCAGTTCTAATTGCCCTCTTTCAAATGATGTAGCATCAAGTAATTGGAATCCTTCAATCGGATCAATCTTTAGACTTGCAAACATAGGATCAAGGAAACTTTGTCCACCCTCAATTCGCACTTCAACATTTGAAACTTCTCCTTTTTCCAACAGTAGCTGAACTGTTCTTTCTGCTACAAGTGGATGCCCGGGAACAGCATAGATAATTTCTGTACCTTCAGCTTGTTCTAGCAATTTATTCGCAATTGTTTCATATACAATTTCAAACGTATCATGTGCTTCATATACAACATCAAAAGACGTATATTGTACGCCTTCTTTCTCCAATTCTTCTATAACTGGATGTTCTTTCGTTCTAACAAACAGATGGTCTGCTTCTTTTATTTTTCGATATACGCCCATCGTTAGCTGATCTAATTCACCAGCTCCTAAACCTAAAATAGTAATGATTCCACTCACAACCAGTCACCTCTATCCACTCTTCTTCAATGAACCTTCTTTTTTCTCTTGTTTCATAACGGTTCCTAATTCTTTTTTTGTAAATACACGTAATTTCAAAATAAAAAACATATATGTCAATCCGCCAATGGCTACACCTAACAACGCTTCAAGTGTCGCGCTTCCTCTATGTTCCGTATCAATTACTAATCCAGACATCTGTAACACACGTGTGAACATCATTAATACAAATCCCATACAGATACCACTAATTACTATCCCTAACATATTTCGCTTATTGATAAGTGACCCTGATACAGCTCTCGTAAGCAACAAAGTATTTAGTCCAGAGATTATAATTAACGCACATAAAGTCGCAAAGGCTGCACCTTTCACACCAAAATAAGGCATGAATATATAATTTAACGCTAACTTTAAGCAACCTCCAAATACAACAAATAATGCTGGCTTAAACGTTTGCCCCAATCCTTGTAAAATAGAAGCTGTCGTAATTGACAATGAACTAAATAAAATAGATAACGATAAAATAGATAAAACATCTGATCCATCACTGTTTTCAAACAACATAATATTCGTAGGTTGAATAATACAAGTTAGTCCAATAGCTGCTGCAAGTCCAATAACACATGTTATTTTCACTGCTAACTTTACCTTTTCTTGAATAAAGGAAAGATCTCCTCTTTCCTTCGCCGCTGTAATAATCGGAATAAGTGACAACGAGAAAGAAGTCGTCACAACAGTACCTAATTGCATTAGCGGAATACTTCTATCATAAACACCCTTTAATACCTTTGCATTTTCAACCTGTTCTCCCGCACCAATAAGTAAGCTGTAAAAGGACACTGAATCAGCCATCTGTATAAAAATAAGCACTAAATTACTAACACAAATCGCTAACCCCTGCCAAAAAAGGATTTTAACTATTTTCCTTTTACCCTTAATTCTCGCTGCACTTTTGAAGAATATAGAACGAAAATCTTGACGCATATACAATATAAGTACAATAATCCCAATAAGACCACCCGCAATTGAGCCTAACATAGCCCCTGCACCAACTGTATATAAATCAAATCCGTGAGCAATTAGGAATAGCGATAAAAATACAATAATAGAAACTCGAATTGTTTGTTCTATTACTTGCGAAACAGCCGTTGGCATCATATTATTAAATCCTTGAAAATACCCTCTTGCTACAGACAAAAATGGCATCAATAAGAATGAAAATGAAATAACACGTAGTAACTTATCTAAGTGTATATCGCCCATAGCTACCGCAATTGTTTCGGCCCCAAAAAACAATGTAAAGAAGCCTATAAAACCAATTCCTAATAAGAACCAAAAAGATACACAAATAATTTCTTCTGCTTCTTTTTGTTTTCCCCGCTCTAATCGTTCTGCAACCATTTTCGAAATGATAACAGGAAATCCATAAGTAGCTAAAATTAAACAAAATCCATAAAACGGGTAAATTTGTTGGTAAATATAAAACCCAATATCCCCCGCTATATTTTGATATGGAATACGGTAAAAAGCGCTTAATACTTTTGTAACGAAACTTGCAATCGTTAATATAATAGCCCCACGCCAAAAGGCTTGATACTTCTTCGCTTCCATACAAGAAAACTCCTTTTTCTATTCTCACCTCTCGTATTATATCATAAAGAAAAGAACAAACTCCCTTCCCAACACGGGTAATAATGAGTTCCTACACGTTAAAAATATTCAACGAAAAAAGGTAGCAAAGTGCTACCTTCATTCAATATACATATATCTCCAAATAATTGATTTCTCAAAAAGAAAGATCATAATTAGGAAAGATTGCTACTTCTAAAATCAATATACCCTTACTGTTCCATTTGTTTCGCTAAGAAACTGGCAGCAGTATTAACCGCTTTATGCTCGATCTCGCTTATAATAGCTTCTTTTGAAAAAATAATGACGGCTCCAATCGGATCTCCGTTTGCAACAATTGGTCCAACTGTATAAGAATGAACCTTTTCTGTTACACCATCAATAATGGAAATATCACTTTCATCCGTCATAATAACAGACTTTCGTTCTTCCATCGTTTTTTCAATTAAATCGCCAACACTTTTATTTAAGTATTCTTTTTTCGATACGCCTGATACTGCGATGATAGAATCTCGATCACACACAAGCACATTATGTCCTAAGCTGTCATATAAAGCATCAGCATATTCTTTTGCAAAATCACCTAGCTCACTAATTGGAGAATACTTCTTTAAAATTACCTCTCCATCGCGATCAACAAATATTTCTAGTGGGTCTCCTTCTCGAATACGTAAAGTTCTACGAATTTCCTTCGGGATTACGACCCTGCCTAAATCATCAATTCGACGTACGATTCCAGTTGCTTTCATTCTAATGCTGCCTCACTTTCTACTGATGATCAAAGTGGTGAATTTACCTGTTCATGTAAAAATCACCAACTGTTAGATATAGTATTTTACACATTAGTTCTTCTATGCACGTCGAATTGTATTTTTTTATCTTATTTTAGGCATTTATTACTTCTTTTTTTACATCTGGTAAGCCTTTTAATAAATTTTCAGCAATCGTTAACCACTTCGATGTCTCTAAGCCATTTGTTTTCATAACAATTTTCAATTGTGATCCTTCCATTCCTAAACCAATCATACGTCCAAAACTATTTCCGAGCATGAATAATTTTCCACCATCAATATTTTGACTTGCTTGTTCAGAAAACAGGAATGTTACTTCAAATTTATTCTGCTTAATTAATTCAATTTGTTCTTTCATTGCCAACACTTTAATATTTGCAATTTGTAATAAATAACCAACTTCTTGTGGATAATCGCCAAATCTATCGATCATTTCTTCCTGCAATTCTTCAATATCCTCAATTGCAGAAACACCTCTAAATTGTTTATACATCATAATTTTTTGCTTACTATCTGAAATATAAGCATCTGGTAAGTATGCATCTACCTCTAAGTCAATTTCAACATTAACTATATTTTCAGCCCCATCTGTTCCTCTACGCTGTTCAATTGCATCTTTTAACATTTGAGAATATAGATCAAATCCGACAGAATCAATAAATCCATGCTGTTCTGCCCCTAACAAATTACCTGCTCCACGAATAGATAAATCTCTCATCGCAATTTTGAAACCAGATCCAAGTTCCGTGAACTCTTTAATTGCTTGTAGACGCTTCTCTGCAACCTCTGACAGCACTTTGTCACGTTTATATGCAAAGTATGCATATGCAACACGATTAGAACGTCCAACACGCCCACGAAGCTGATACAACTGTGATAATCCCATACGATCTGCATCAAATACAATTAACGTATTTACATTCGGAATATCTACACCCGTCTCAATAATTGTTGTACTTACAAGAACATCATGCTGTCCTTCTAAAAATGATAGCATAACAGACTCTAATTCGCTTTCGTTCATTTTCCCATGTGCGTACGTTACGCGGGCATCTGGAACTAACATCGAAATTTCATCTGCTTTTCTTTCAATATCCTCTACACGGTTATATAGGAAGTAAACTTGACCACCTCTTGCAAGCTCTCGCTCTATCGCCTCTCGCATTAACGCTGGATTATACTCGACTACATACGTTTGGACTGGGAAACGATTTTCTGGTGGTGTCTCAATAACAGATAAGTCGCGCACACCAAGCATAGACATATGAAGCGTCCGCGGAATCGGAGTTGCCGTTAATGTTAATACGTCAACATTCGCCTTCAATTGTTTAATTTTTTCTTTATGTGTCACACCAAATCTTTGTTCTTCATCAATAATAAGAAGCCCTAAATCTTTATAAGTAACATCTTTAGATAAAATACGATGTGTTCCGATTACAATATCTACTGTTCCATCCTTTAAGCCCTTAATTGTTTCATTTTGTTGTTTCCTCGTACGGAATCTACTTAATAAGCCTATATTGATTGGATAATCTTGAAAACGCTCTCGAATTGTTTCATAGTGTTGCTGCGCAAGAATCGTTGTCGGTACTAAAATTGCAACTTGTTTTTCATCCATAATCGCTTTAAATGCCGCACGAATAGCCACTTCAGTCTTTCCATACCCTACATCACCACAAAGGAGCCTATCCATCGGGCGTCCGCGTTCCATATCTTTTTTAATCTCGTCAATAGAACGTAACTGATCCTCTGTCTCTTGGTATGGGAAAGATGATTCGAACTCTTGTTGTTCTGCCGTATCTGGCGTATATGCATAGCCTTTTGAAGCTTCGCGCTCAGCATATAGTTTAATTAGGTCATCCGCAATGTCTTGTACAGATTTTTCAACTTTCGTTTTAACCTTTTTCCAATCATTCCCACCTAATTTGTAAACTTTCGGATCCTTACCTTCAGATCCTACATATTTTTGAACTTGATCAATTTGTTCAATTGGAACGTATAGCTTATCATTACCTTGATATTTAATATTTAAATAATCTTTATGAACACCATTAATCTCTAATGTCTCAATACCTAAAAATTTACCTATACCATGATTTACATGAACTACATAATCTCCAACTTTTAATTCCGAATAACTTTTAATACGTTCAGCATTCGATAGCTTTTGTTTACGTTGTGATTTTTTAACTTTCTTATGAAAAAGCTCCTTTTCAGTAATGACAACAAGCTTTTGCATCGGCATTTCAAATCCTGCATGTAAATCACCTACAGCAATTTGTAACCTTCCAGGTAATAAAATATCTGTACCTTCTACAATATCTGCCTCAATATCATAATCACTTAAAATATGTTGTAATTTTTTCACACGTTCATCATCTGTTCCGAGTACAACAGTCGTAAAATGCCCTTCATTCCATCTATCAATTTCTGTTTTTAACAAATTCATCTGTCCATGGAAATCTTGCATTGTTTTACATGTTACATTAACAATATTTTGCGGATGTGTGTGTGCGATATGACGCAAGAATAACGTTAAATATACAAAACTTCTTTTTTTATGATGCAGAAACCCCTCGAATGGGTGAGAGAAAGATAAATCTTGAATAATTGTTCCTTCACCAAGAAGTGATATATACCATTCCGCCTCTTCTGTTTCAAGATGTGATGCTGTTTCTTGAATACGGGAAATCTCATCTAAAATTACAACACCATCTTCTGGTAAATAATCTATCAGACTAGCAGGTTCTTTATAGAAAATAGATAAGTATTTAAACATCTGTTCTATACTTTGCCCGTTTTTCAACATCTCAATTTCATGACTTACCGTCTCAAGCACTTTAGTCTTTAGTTTATCATCAGAAAGTTTTTGCATCGTCTTAGTCAAGCCTTCTTCAAGATGCTGAATTCCTGATTTTAATTCTTCCTGTGAAAATAAAAACTCTGTTGCCGGACCAAACCTAACGTTTTCTTTTTTACCTTGAGAACGCTGTTCATCCACATCAAATAATCGAATAGAATCGACTTCTGTATCAAAGAATTCAATACGAAATGGTAGTTCTTCAGTTAAAGGATAAATATCTAATATTCCCCCACGCAAACTGAACTCCCCTGGAGCTTCTACCATCGACTTACGTTCATAGCCAATATGATGTAAAGTATGCAAGAGCGCATCTAAATCAATCTCTTGCCCTAGATTGATTTCAACTTGCTTTTGCTTCCACAATTCTTTTATTGGTAAAAATCTACGCAATCCTGCCACTGGCGCTACAATGATTCCATTCTCTCCCGCAGCCAAGCGATTTAACACTTCTATACGTTGCGCCTTCAATTCTGGACTTGCAACTCCAATTTCCGATGCTATCAGTTCATTCACTGGATATAACCACACATCTTTTTCACCAAGTAACGCCACTAAATCTTCATGTACTTTTTGTGCTTGGTATAAGTTATGTGTCACGATTAATTGTGATTTTTTTGTTTTTTTATATAAAGCCGCCATTAATAATGAACGAGAAGACGTTGCCATCCCTGATATAAGTTGTTCTTTTAACCCATCTTCTAACCCATTAATAACCGATTGTATCTCTTCATTTTTATAAAATTGCTCTAATAAACCTATCATTTTTAAAACTCCTCTCAACATAAAGAGCAAGTCATTCTATTTTATGCAAATATTTTGGAAAAGGAAAACAGAAAAATGCTTTGGACATGCCAAAGCGACAACATTTTATTGCAGAAATTTTTCATACTCATAATACTCAGGATAAGATGCGAGCGTTTCTTGACACGATTCACAAATCGTTTTTATATATATATTTCCATTCTCATGAAAATGAATCATTTCTACTACTTCTTGCTCCGTTAGTTGAAATAAAACGTCGCTATATACTTTTTCTGCGTTAATGGAGCCTACATTACCTCCGCAGTGTCTGCAATAATAATACCCTTCCATACTAGCCTCCTAAAAATTCAATTACTACTAGTATGGGTAAAACAAAAGAGAAATATTCCCAATCTCATTTTTAACTATTGAAAGTATTCATGATTTGAAGAAAAGGCTTATTTAGCCACTCTTCACATGCATCCGCTGCTTTTTCAATAGAATGGTTAACATCCGGAATCTCTTCAGATGTAAAGCGTCCTAATACATAATCGACTACCTTCATTCCATTTTTCGGGCGATCAATTCCCATACGGATACGCTGAAATTCTTGTGTTCCTAAATGCGAAATCGTTGACTTTACACCATTATGTCCACCAGCACTACCTTTCATGCGAAGACGCAATTTACCTACAGGAATGTCTAAATCGTCGTACATAACAACGAAGTCCTCAACATCAATTTTATAATAATCCATAAGTGGACGAATACTTTCCCCAGATAAATTCATGTATGTTAGCGGCTTTAATAAGATTACCTTTTCTCCATTAACAAACCCTGCACCAAATACACCTTTAAATTTTTGTTCATTCAAAGAAATGTTCCAACGCTTCGCAAGTTCATCAATGGCCATAAATCCAATATTATGCCTTGTTAATTCATATTCTCTACCTGGGTTCCCAAGTCCTACTATCAATTTCATTCTTGTACCACTACTTTCTTTTTTCGATACGAAAAGACGTAACCAATTTTGGTTACGTCTCATTCTATCCAATTAATTGAATAATACACTCACAGATTCTTCTTCGTATACACGAATGATTGCTTCTCCGATTAATGGAGCAACTGAAAGTTCATGTACTTTGTCGATTTTCTTCTCTTCTGGTAATACGATAGAGTTCGTTACAACTAACTCTTTAATGTTTGAATTTTGAATACGCTCAATTGCTGGACCAGATAATACTGGGTGTGTACAGCAAGCATATACTTCAGAAGCACCGTTCTCAACAAGAGCGTTTGCTGCTAATGTAATTGTACCAGCTGTATCAATGATGTCATCAATTAAAATCGCTGTTTTGCCTTCAATATTACCGATAATGTTCATTACCTCTGAAACGTTCGGGCGAGGACGACGCTTATCAATAATAGCGATTGGCGCTTTTAGACGATCTGCCATTTTTCTCGCACGAGTTACACCACCATGATCAGGAGATACGATTACGATATCTTTAAGACCTTTTGTTTCAAAGTAATCAGAAAGAATCGGTACACCCATTAAGTGGTCGATTGGGATATCAAAGAACCCTTGAATTTGTGGAGCATGTAAATCTAGAGTGATTACACGAGTTGCACCTGCTGTTTCAAGCAAGTTTGCTACAAGTTTCGATGTAATTGGTTCACGAGAACGCGCTTTACGGTCTTGACGCGCATAACCATAGTAAGGAATAACAATATTAATTGTTTTCGCAGATGCACGTTTTAATGCATCGATCATAATAAGTAATTCCATGATATGTTCGTTTACTGGGAAGCTTGTAGATTGAATAATGAATACATCGCAACCACGGATACTTTCTTCAATGTTAATTTGAACTTCTCCATCACTAAAACGATCAACAGAACATTTTCCTAGTCCTACTCCAATATGCTTTGCAATCTGCTCAGCAAGTTCCTTATTAGAGTTTAAAGAGAATACTTTCAAATTAGAATTTAGATATTGAGTCGACATCTAGATTAACCCTCCACATTATTATGATTTTTTCTTATTCAGCAATTGATCAACATAGTCTTCTTTGTTAACTTGACGTGCACGTGCTACCGATAATGCTTTTGATGGAACATTCTCTGTAATTGTAGAGCCTGCCGCCACATAAGCACCATCTTCAACTGTTACTGGAGCAACAAGGTTTGAATTACATCCAATAAATACCCCATTACCAATCACAGTTTTGAATTTATTCTTACCGTCATAGTTCACCGTAATTGAACCACAACCAAGATTCACGTCTTCTCCAACTTGTGCATCCCCGATATAACTCAAGTGTGAAGCTTTACTTCTATTACCAAAGACAGTTTTTTTGATTTCCACGAAGTTTCCAACGCGTACTTCGTCTCCAATAACTGAATCTGGGCGAATATGTGCAAATGGACCAACCGATACTTCTGTACCAAGCTTACTATCATGTACAGTAGATTGTCGAATTGTCGTACGATCTCCAATTTCACTATCGCGAATTACTGTATGCGGTCCAATTTCACAATCAGAACCAATTACAGTGTTCCCCTCAATAATTGTTCCTGGATGAAGAACTGTATCGCTACCGATAATTGCATCAGCAGAAATATAAGTGTTACTTGGATCAATAATTGTAACACCATTTACCATGTTCTTTCGGTTGATACGGTTTTTCATAATAATTTCCGCTTGCGATAGAGCGACTCTGTCGTTAACACCTAACGTTTCATCGAACTGTTCTGTTTGATAAGCTGATACGATATGACCTTCATTTTTTAAAATCTCAATAACATCTGGAAGGTAATATTCACCTTGCACGTTATCATTTGAAACTTTAGAAAGTGAAGCAAATAAAGCCTTATTATCAAAACAATACGTACCTGTATTGATTTCTTTAATAGCTAATTCTTTCTCATTTGCATCTTTATGCTCAACAATCTTTTCAACATGACCATTCTCATTACGAACAATACGGCCATATCCAGCAGGCTCTTCTATGTATGCTGTTAGCACCGTCGCCATTGCTCCTGCTTCTTTATGTTGCTGAAGTAATGCTTCCATTGTTTCAGCAGTTATTAGAGGCGTATCACCACAAATAACTAAAGTTGTTCCTTCTTCATTTGCAAGTACACTTGCAGCTTGATCTACAGCATGTGCTGTACCAAGTTGTTCTGCTTGTAATGCAAATTCACTTACGTTCCCTAGCTGTTCTTGTACCATTTCAGCACCATGTCCAACAACCGTTACAAGTTTCTGCAATCCTAATTGAGATACTTGATCGACTACGTGTTGTACCATAGGTTTTCCACATACAGGATGCAGCACTTTGTATAGCTTAGACTTCATACGTGTGCCTTTACCTGCAGCTAGAATCACTGCAAATCTGTTTGACATATAGACCCTCCATCGCAACCTATTTATCCATTAAAGATATTATCCTAAATCATCATATATTTCAAGAAACACATTTTAACTATTAAATTTTACCATAATTCTTATAAGATGTTTTACTCTTTAGTATCTTTTTTAAGAAATAAGCTATACTATTTAAAATGATTTTGAAAAAATTAGTAGTTTCTTCTTTTTATGTTAATAAATTATACAGTTTCCAAATATAAAGCAAAAAAAACAAACCCCTGTAAATGCTTACAGGAGTTTGTTACAAAATTATAAGGCTTTTTGTCAAAAGCCCTTTTCATTCGAATTTTACGAAGCACCTGCTTCTTCAAACTCAACCTCTTCTAACTCGCCTAAACGATGATACTCTGTTAAAACCGCATCTTGAATTTTAGAGCGTGTACCAGAATTAATTGGATGTGCAATGTCACGGAACTCTCCATCTGGAGTACGTTTACTTGGCATTGCTACAAATAATCCATTATTACCATCAATTACACGAATATCATGAACAACAAATTCATGGTCTAGAGTAATAGAGGCAATTGCTCTCATGCGGCCTTCTGTGTTTACGCGGCGTAATCTTACGTCAGTCACTTCCATCTTGTGTTCACCACCCTTTTCTAAATAAGCGATATATTTGTATAAATTCCACAAATTTTCTATTTTCCCTTTAATTTTTTAAAAATTTTTAAGATAAAAATTTTTAAAGCAGTTGAATATAGAGATTAGTGGAGGTTATCGCTTACAAAAGGTTACTTAACTAGGGCGATTACTTCAATTTCAACGGAAACATCTTTCGGTAATTTTGCTACTTGCACACAAGATCGAGCTGGTTTATGAGTAGAGAAATAAGAGCTATACACTTCATTCACAGCATTAAAATCATCCATGTCCTTTAAAAATACTGTTGTTTTTACGACTGTATCAAATGAAGCACCTGCTTCCTCTAATACCGCTTGTAAATTTTGAAATACTTGTTCTGTTTGTACTGTTACATCTCCTGTTACAAGCTCCCCATTTGCCATCAATGGAATTTGTCCTGAGCTATAGAACATGTTATTTACAATAATCCCCTGTGAATAAGGTCCAATTGCTTGTGGTGCCTTGCTTGTTTGAACAACTTTCATACTTTTCACCCTTTTATTATTTATTTTACTCTTTAAAAATAGTGTACGAAAGGCAGTTTGTCCATCTATTTTATAATCTATAAATAAAATAAAAAAGATAGAGCTATCTGCTCTATCTTTTATTCCGCCTCTACAAGCCCTTCATCAAATGGTGCAAGAGAATAATTCCCTTTTTCCACTTGAATCGTTTTTTCTTTCACATCAACTTCCGATAGACGAATTAATGATACAAAATTATTAATTAGTCGTTCTTCAATATCTGTGGATTCTACTAATACACCAATACCAACAACATTAGCCTTGAATTCTTCTAGCATACTCATCATACCTTGAATTGTTCCGCCAGCTTTCATGAAGTCATCAATAATTAAAACATTCGACCCTTCTGGAAGACTGCGTTTTGCTAACGTCATTGTTTGAATTCGTTTAGAAGAACCCGACACATAGTTAATACTAACAGTCGGACCTTCTGTTACCTTATTATCTTTCCTTGCAATTACAACTGGTACATCTAAGTAATTTGCCACTGCATAAGCAAGTGGAATCCCCTTCGTTGCCACCGTCATAACTGCATCAATTGGTTGCCTAGCAAAAACAGAAGCAAACAAACGACCTGCGCCATTAATATGGCGAGGATTACTCAATAAATCTGTCATGTATAAGTAACCGCCAGGCAAAATACGATCTGGGTTTTCAAATAAGCCACAAAGCTCATCAATAATTAGATCTGCCTCTTCTTCACTTATATACGGTATATATTTCACTCCTCCTGCTGCTCCTGGTATCGTTTGCAATGTGCCGACCCCTTGTTGTTCAAACGTTTGCTTAATAATAACTAAATCTTCACTAATGGAAGACTTAGCCGATTGATACCTTTCAGCAAAAAAAGTGAGAGATACTAGCTGACGAGGGTTTTGTAGCAAGTAATAAGTCATATCGACTAATCTTGTACTTCTTCTAATTTTCATACTCTCACCTCAAATCACGAATATTCTAAACAAATCATAACGTATTATACGTCTTTATTCAAGCGTTTCTCGCTCTCCTAATAAACGTACCGCATAGACTTGTTCACAAAATCCTTTTAATCCGTTATAAATGCGATGCATTCGTGAATCATGGTGTACAAGTCCAAATACAGTTGGACCACTTCCACTCATTAATACAGCATCCGCTCCAAATCGCTTCATCTGTGATTTAATACGGGCAACTTCAGGATGCATTCCAAATGTTACATCTTCTAAAACGTTACCAACAGTATCACAAATTCCTTTATAATCACCAGAATTTATGACATCAACCATTTTATCTACATTTGGATGTGTAACTCGATTTAACTTTAAATTTCCATACACATCAGCAGTAGATACACCTATATGTGGTTTCGCTAAAATAACCCAACAAGAAGGCGGAGTCTTTATATGCTCAATTTTCTCTCCTCTTCCAGTGGCAATTGCTGTGCCTCCGTATACACAGAACGATACATCTGATCCAATTTCTGCACCAAGCTCTGCTAACTCATCAATTGTAAGCCCTAAATTCCATAATTTATTAAGACCACGTAATGTCGCTGCTGCATCACTACTTCCACCTGCTAATCCAGCTGCTACTGGAATCGTTTTTTCAATAGTAATAGATACACCTTTTTTTACATTAAACTTCTCTTTTAATAATTTCGCTGCCTGATAAGCTAAATTTCGTTGGTCGTCTGGGACATACCGATTATGGGATAAAATTTCAATACGGTCTTCTGCTAATTCCGTTAGTTCTAGACGATCTGCTAAATCAATGGTTGTCATAATCATTTTCACTTCATGATATCCGTCTTGTCTTTTTCCCAGTACATCTAACGACAGATTAATCTTTGCTGGTGCTTTCACTAGTAGCTTCAATCTATTCACCCACTCTATGTACTCAATCTTTTATCGTTTATTTTACCATAAATTTATAGTAAGACGATGACACTTCCCTAATTATAACGAAAAGCATTCAGAATGAAACTACTTATGTAAAATGATGGCACCTTTTAGAGTACAAAAAGCCGAGGAATGTCTCCTCGGCTACCGTAGCACAGAAAGTATCTTACAACTACTGGTTTCGTTTCATTAATTGCTGTTCTGCAATTTCTATAGCACGTTTCACCATGTTACCAGCATCTTTCGCACGAATTCCGCCCCATCCTTCTTTCTGAACAACATCATAAAAGCCAAGCTCTTTTGCTAGCTCTTCTTTAAATTGGTTTGACATGACACCTCTTCGTCTACTCAATGCAGAGTCCCTCCTTATTTTGCTACGGTATAGTTAGTATGCAAAATAATATAGCTTTTCATTTATGGGAATATATGTAATGATATATGGATTATAAAATGACCTCATTATGAGGGTCTCCATAAAATGTTAACTCTACTGTCTCTGTTAAAACATCTGCATAACTATAAGATACACGTTGCAACGCATCTTCTTGTTGATCCAATTGTACAACAAAAACGGAACGGTATGTTTCTGCTAGTACACCTGATTGCTCCACAGTTTTTCTTCTTCCACTATTTGCTTTTAACATAAGTCGCTGTCCAAGATGGTGATCTAATTCGCTTTTAATTTCATCTAAACGTTTTGACATATACTTCGCTACACCTCGCTGTAATTTAGATTGAACACTTAAAGCACGATATATCTATCCTAATTATTAACCGCGATTCACAGCTAATATCATCCTGCGTTTGAATAGATAGAAGAAATACTATATTGTAAAAGTATCATTACGTAGTCTTTACGTTCTTACCTCTTTTTATCCAAATTCATTTAAATCCTTCCATACAAAAAGCAAGATACATATGTATCCTGCTTACTCTTCGTAATGTTGAAAAGGTAATCCCGTTCGTAAAATCCCTCTCGTTTCAATTCCACCTAGTCCCTTTTCACCAGTAATTGTATTACGTACGACATCCCATACATTGACTCTCTCCATAAATGAAGTAAAACTAATTTTACCAACTACATATACAGGATCTAGTGCATGAATATTAATTCTAGATGGTGAACTAGCGAAATTGGCCCCTGCACGAATTAGTGCCTCAAAATGTGATTGACATGCCCCAGCAAAAATAACAAGTTGATCCAATGATGGATATTTTTTTCGCACTTCACGAACAGCCTGTACAAAATGCCTTGAATGCCTATATGCCGCTAAATCTCCCTTCACTCCTTTTGATTTTGTATATGCATCATGTCCTGTAATAACGAGAATGTCTGGGCGAAAGTGATCTATTAAGTCTACTACTTTTTCATGCATCTCCGTTTCTTTACAATGAATACCTTGAACAGGAACGCCAATTTTATTATATAAATCTAAGCACTTGCGCAAATATAAAGGGTCTCCATCTATATGCAATACACGTCCCGGCATTTGAAAATAATTTACCTCACTTGTGTATCCACCAGTTGAAGTATGTTCATGCCTTTGTTTCATCAGTACATAATCTTGTTGAAACAAACGATACGTGCGCTCCATTGTTTCTTTCTCACGCTTCACCCTTTTTTTATGTTCTCTTTGATCTATACTAATTAAATCTTCAAGTGGCGCATCCGCCACCAGTCTAATTTCTTCTCCAAACAATATAGCTATCTCGCCTTTTATTTCTATAATACGAAAAAGAATATCCCTCTTATGAGAATATCGTTCCACTAATTCTCCAACATGTAAAACCATTCTCCTACCTCCAAACTCATTAGGCCATCTTACCTGTTTTTAAAGTATGAATTTAGAGAGAGAAAGGTGACAAAAGGGACAGTTCAACTTGAACTGTCCCTTTCATATTCTTATGATAATTTATGAAGAACTAATGCATTACTTAATGTTGCAAACTCTTCAATAGATAGCGTTTCGCCTCTTCGCTTTGGATCAATTCCTACTTCTGTTAAAATTCGATCCAATAACTCCTTATCTTTCGGGAAACCATTTAAATTATTTGATAAATTATTCATTAAAGTTTTACGGCGCTGTGCGAAACTTGCTCGTACTACTTCAAAGAAAAACGTTTCATCTGTCACCTCTACAACCGGTTTAGGACGCTTTAGAAGGCGGATAATTGCAGAATCAACGTTTGGCTGTGGTACAAACACTGTACGCGGTACAGTCATAACTGTTTCAACCTCTGTATAGTACTGAATGGCAATCGATAAAGAACCATACTCTTTCGTTCCAGGTTTAGCAGCTAAACGATCTCCAACTTCTTTTTGCATCATAACAACAAATCCACGAACTGGTAACTTTTCTTCAAGCAATTTAAATAAAATTGGCGTTGTAATATAGTATGGTAAGTTAGCTACTACCATTACATCTTGCCCTTCTTCAAATTGCTCATTAAATACTTCATGTACATCTGCTTTTAGTACGTCTTTATTAATAACTGTAACATTACCATATGGCGCTAACGTCTCATCTAAAATTGGTAATAGTCTTTGATCAATTTCAAAAGCCACTACTTTTTTAGCACGCTTCGCTAATTGCTCTGTTAATGCACCAATACCTGGTCCAATTTCAATTGCACCACTTTCTGAACCAATTTCTGCATGATCGACAATACGATTTAATACATTTGTATCAATTAAAAAGTTTTGTCCTAAACTTTTTTTGAATGAAAATCCATACTTTTCAACAATGTCTTTTGTACGATTTGGCGTTGCGATATCCTTCATTTTTTTTCCTCCTGTATTACTTGCTTATAAGCTTCTGCAAATGATTCCTTTGAAACTTGAAACATCTGTAATCGTTTATGTAACTGTTTTGCATTTGTATAACCAATCTTTAATAGCTTACCCATTCTTTCTCTGCGGCTCTTTGCCATTTCTCCGCCCACTAAGCCTGCATCGACTAAATCACTCCAACTAATTTCACTTGTGTAAGCTTCCATTTCTTCATGTATATTCTCTAGAGCACGGCGAATCGACTCATTAGAAGCATGTTCAATCCCAACACCCTTTTTCCTTTTAGCAAGCGCTTCTTCCTTCGGTAAAAAAGCATGCTTACAGCCAGGAACCTTGTCAGAAATAATTTTTCGAATACGCTCTCCAGGATAATCCGGATCTGTGAAAATAATAACGCCCCTTTTTTGCTGCGCTAATTTAACTTGCTCAATAACATGATCACCGATTGCTGAACCGTTCGTTTCAATTGTATCCGCATCAACAGCACGCTTAATCGCAACTGTATCATCTTTACCTTCTACAACGATAATCTCTTTTATTTTCATGCTTGCCTCCACACTCATTTCGTCTCTACTTAGTAAAACAAAAAAATGACGACTTTTCCATTATTATTTTCCCCATTCTTATATTTTAAAAAATAGAATAGAAAAATCTTTGTTCTCTGTCCTTATTGTAACACTTCATCATTCACATTTATTTTCTTGATTACTTCTACTAGTTTTTCTCAAAATAAAAAAGAACAGGTTTCCCCCGTTCTTTTTATTCAACACCAAATAAAACTTTTGCATTTTTAGTTGTCATTTCTGCTACTTCCTCATAAGAAATTCCTTTTAAATTCGCAATTTCTTCTGCTACGAGTTTTACATAACTCGGTTCATTTCGTTTCCCGCGAAATGGATGCGGCGTTAAATAGGGACAATCCGTCTCTATTAACAATTTCTCTAATGGAATCTCCGTAGCAACTTCTTTCGGTTTCTTAGCGTTTTTAAATGTAACTGGTCCACCTAACGAAATTAAAAAGTTCATATCAACACATCGCTCTGCTACTTCTACGCTACCGCTAAAGCAATGCATAATGCCTC
The DNA here is from genome assembly GCF_051776705.1 of Bacillus cereus group sp. BceL291. Classification (NCBI taxonomy): domain Bacteria; kingdom Bacillati; phylum Bacillota; class Bacilli; order Caryophanales; family Bacillaceae; genus Bacillus; species Bacillus cereus group sp. BceL291. Next base: position 38,275 of record NZ_JBPWAP010000042.1, read on the forward strand.
CTACTTCAGCTGCATTCTCTTCTTCTAGAATATCGACAATATCTTGAGTTGCATCGCGGTTATGTATAATAATCGGCAAATTTACTTTTTTCGCTAATGCAATTTGTTTACGAAATACTTCTTTCTGTATTTCTTTTGGAGACTTATCCCAGTGATAATCTAAGCCCATTTCTCCAAGTGCAACGACTTTAGGATGAGAAGCAAGTTCTTCTAACCAAGCTAAATGTTCTTCTGTCATGTCGATTGCATCAACTGGATGCCAGCCAACCGCAGCGTAAATAAAATCATAGGCTTCAGCTAATTCCATCGCCTTTTTTATCGTTACTTCATCAAAACCAACAACAACTGTATAAGTAACTCCCGCTTCTTTCATTCGGGCAATAACCTCTTGCAAATCTTCTTCGAATTGCTCTGCATTCAAATGTGAATGTGTATCAAACAACATAATACATAACTCCTTTTATATTGAAATCAAGTTTATTCTACAAAAATAAGTTCTTTAATAACTTAACGATAACAATACTACAATCTTAATGCAAAAATAGAGAGTGTAAAAAGAAAAAAGACGCTTCACACATGTTACACGTGAAACATCTCTTTTCTTGTCTTAATTACTTGATTTTTGTACCATTTGGTAGATTTTGGTCAATTGATGCTAATGACAATACGCCATTCTCTTCACCCGCTAAAATCATACCTTGCGATAATTCACCGCGTAATTTTACAGGTTTTAAGTTTGTTACACAAATAACCTTTTTACCTTTTAAGTCTTCCGGCGAATAGAATTTTGCAATTCCAGAAACAACTTGACGCTTTTCTGTGCCTAAGTCTAGTTGAATTTTTAACAACTTGTCTGCTTTTTTCACAGGTTCAGCAGATAGTACTTCAGCTACGCGTAATTCTACTTTAAAGAAATCATCAATTGTAATTTCTTCTGCCTTCGGTTCTTCTTCTTTTTTCTCTTCTACTTTAGGAGCAGAGCTTTTCATTTGTTCTTTAATGTACTCTACTTCCACTTCCATTTCTAAACGAGGGAAAATTGGGTTTCCTTTTTCTACTTTTGTTCCAGCTGGAATGCAGCCAATTGTAGATAGACTTTCCCAAGATTTATGAGCTTCATCAGTAAGGCCAAGCTGAGCAAACATCTTGCTTGGTGCTACTGTTAAGAATGGCATAAGCATAATACCTGTTTGACGAAGTACTTCTGCTAAATGAGCCATTACAGAAGCTAACTTTTCACGATCATTCTCATCTTTTGCTAATACCCATGGTTGTGTTTCATCAATATATTTATTCGTACGACTAACTAGTTGCCAAATAGATCCTAACGCTACAGAGAACTCCATATTCTCCATTGCTTCTTCTACTTTTTTCAAAGTATCTTGTGCAAACGCTACTAACGTTTCATCAAATTCCGTCACATTTTCTTTAAATGCAGGGATTTCTCCGTTAAAATACTTATCAATCATAGCTACTGTACGATTTAATAAATTACCTAAGTCATTTGCTAAGTCGAAATTAATACGCTCCACAAATCCTTCTGGTGTGAATACACCATCAGATCCAAATGGAACTTCACGAAGTAGGTAATAACGTAATGCATCTAATCCGTAACGATCGATTAATGTAACTGGATCTACTACGTTTCCTTTTGACTTACTCATCTTTCCATCCTTCATTAAAATCCAGCCATGAGCAAAGACTTTCTTCGGAAGAGGTAAATCTAATGCCATTAAAATTATCGGCCAATAAATTGTATGGAAACGAACAATTTCTTTCCCAACTAAATGCACATCTGCAGGCCAGAATTTTTTATATTTCTCTTCATTTGCTGTTCCATAACCTAACGCCGTAATATAATTAGATAATGCGTCAACCCATACGTAAATAACATGTTTTGGGTTACCAGGAACACGAACTCCCCAGTCAAATGAAGTACGAGAAACCGCTAAATCTTCTAATCCTGGTTTAATAAAATTATTAATCATTTCATTTTTACGAGACTCCGGCTGAATGAAATGTGGATTATCTTCATAGAACTTTAATAGTCTGTCGACATATTTACCCATTCTAAAGAAATAAGATTCTTCACGAACAAGTTCTACATCATGACCACTATCTGGGCTTTTTCCTCCAACTACTTTGTCGCCTTCCATAATTGGATCTACTAATTGATGCTCTGTATAGAACGTCTCATCTTGTACAGAATACCAACCTTCATATTCATCAAGATAAATGTCACCTTGATCTACTAATTGCTTAAAGATTTTTTCGACAACATCTTTATGACGATCTTCAGTTGTACGAATAAAATCATCATAAGAAATATCCATCTTCTCCCAAAGCTCTTTAATTCCTGCAACAATGTTATCAACATATGCCTGTGGCGTAATATTTAACTCTTCTGCTTTCTTTTGGATCTTCTGTCCATGCTCATCAGTTCCTGTTAAATAATGCACATTATAACCTTGCATACGCTTATATCGTGCCATCGCATCTCCTGCTACTGTCGTATAAGCATGTCCAATGTGTAATTTTCCACTTGGATAATAAATTGGGGTAGTAATATAAAAGGACTTATTTTCCTCTGTCATTGTTTTGGACCTCCCGAATAACCTCATATGTATTTATAAACAGTATATCAAAAACTCATATATAAAGTGAAACTTTAATCAGTAGGGTTTTTGTTCCTCCCCACTAATTATTAGCCCACATTAATTGGGCTTTTACGAGCAGCCCAAATCTAACTTATCTTCTTTACGCCAACCTAATTTTAAATTTAGGTCTTAATGCTCGATATCTTTATCATCTATTGCTCATATTTCACAAAAATATACAATCTCCACTTTTAATTTATTATTTTTTCAGAAAATAATGTAAATAATTGTGGAATTTCCTCTCAATCTATTATATATAAGAAATAAGAAATCTATAAATCTTTTTAAAAAATATAGAATTTAAGAATTGACGGAAATGTAAATGATTGGTATCATATGTCCATAGGGTATTTTGTCGAAAAATGACGAATCTAAAAATAGACTCGAAACTTATAAACTATTTATTTAGGAGGAAAAAAATTATGAAATCTACTGGTATTGTTCGTAAAGTTGATGAATTAGGTCGTGTAGTAATTCCAATCGAATTACGCCGTACTTTAGGTATTGCAGAAAAGGACGCTCTTGAAATCTATGTTGATGACGAAAAAATCATCTTAAAGAAATATAAACCAAACATGACTTGCCAAGTAACTGGTGAAGTATCTGACGGTAACCTTTCTTTAGCTGAAGGTAAAATCATCTTAAGCAAAGAAGGCGCTGAGCAAATCTTAAACGAACTTCAAGATTATATCGAAACAGCAAAATAAGCTTCTCAATTATGAGAAGCTTATTTTTTATCGACATGATAGATTTGATATACATCTCTTTTCGACAAATCTCGATCTTTAGCGACTGTTTTAATCGCTTCTTTTGAATTCATACTTTTTTCATTTATATAATATTCAATATGATCATATACCGAAAGAGATTCCCACCATTGTTCTTCTGGAGCAGGTTCTTCTGTTGAACCAGCTACTAAAATACAAAACTCACCACGTACTTCATTTTGCTTCGTCCACTCAATTGCTTCTTCGATTGTTCCTCGAATAAATTCCTCAAATTTTTTCGTTAACTCTCGACATAATACAATCTCTCTATTTCCCAACACTTCCTGCATCGAAATTAAAGTATCATCTAAACGATGAGGTGCTTCATAAAACATCATTGTAGTTTGTACATACCGAAGCTTTTCTAACTCCATCTTCCGTTCCTTTTTGTTTCTCTGCAAGAAACCATAGAAATAAAACTGCTTTGTTTCAAGACCGGATGCAATTAATGCTGTAAGGGCTGCATTTGCTCCAGGAAGCGGAATTACATGATATTGCTCAGCTACTGCCTCAACAACAATATCGTAACCTGGATCAGAAATACACGGCATACCAGCGTCGCTAACAAGTGCTACATTCTTTCCATCCTCTAATTTCTCTAATAGTTTCTTCCCACTTACTTCTTTATTGTGCTCATGATAACTCGTAACAGGTGTTTCAATTTCAAAATAATTACAAAGTTTTTTCGTTTGTCTCGTATCTTCAGCAGCAATTAAATCAACTTCTTTTAAAATTCGGATTGCACGAAATGTCATATCTTCTAGATTTCCAATAGGAGTTGGTACTAAATATAAAACTCCCTTTTCATTTTGTTGAAAGCTTTTTTGTTGCCACATAGCGTTCTCCTTTTTGCATATATGCCTCTTTTTGTTTTCTCGTTAATTGCTTAAAGTAATACTCCGCTTGCATAGCTGTACGCTTATCATCGTGGGTCTCTACATATTTTAAAACAACAGGAAGCCTGACGCGTGTATACTTAGCCCCTTTGCCGCTATTATGAGTCTGAATTCTCTTTTCTATATGGTTTGTATATCCAGCATAATAACTTCCATCAGAGCACTCTACCACATAAAAAAAGTGCTTATTCTTCTCCATATAAAATCGAACGTAGCTCCTTTGTATATTCGTTATTGTTCTCATATACAACGAGAGGCGGTAAAATTTTCAAATCTGCATTTCCATCCTTAATTCCTTCAATTAACAATGTATTTGCTTCTTTTCCAACCTTAGGATAAACAAATTGCACACGCTTTGGTTCAATTTTATATTTACGCATTAATGTGACAATGTCTAGTAATCGCCCTGGACGATGTACAAACGCTACTTTCCCACCTTGTTTTACTAACTGACTACTTACAGATACAACATCTTCTAATGTACACATAATTTCATGACGAGCTATCGCTAAATGTTCATTCATATTTTTCTCTGAAGTTTGAGGTGTTTGAAAATATGGTGGATTACATGTAACAACATCATATTGATGACGCCCAAGTTTCTCTGGCATATCTTTCAAATCTCCATGTATGAGGTGAATTCTTTCCTCCAACCCATTGTATTGAACACTTCTTACTCCCATATCATATAAGCGTTCTTGAATTTCCACCCCAGTAATATTTCCTTTTGTTCTTGTACTTAATAGAAGGGGAACAACCGCGTTACCTGTACACAAATCAAGTAAATTCCCCTTTTGAATTGGTACCCATGCAAAATCTGCAAGTAAAACGGCATCTAAAGAAAAATTAAATACTGATGGGCTTTGTATAATCTTCATGTCTTGTGCTAATAAGTAATCTAAACGTTCATCTTCATATAAATTCATATACTGCTCCTTTTCTTACCCTTAACCTACTCTATTTCATGTATAAAAAATTACCTTTCCAATTATAATTGGAAAGGTAATTTCACTTTTTATTTAAGAATGACAGACAGAATAAACAATCTCCCTCTTTACGTACACTTCCATAATGTAGATTGCAAATATGAAAACCTTCTTGATACAGTCTCGCTAAATTGTCATAGCCTTCACCAATATCTGTTTTCGGCTTCACTTCTTTACGTTTTTGAGTTTTTTGCTTTTCTTTATTCTGCACTTCTTCAAAACGGTGTCGCAAATTGTTATTTTCCATTTTTATATGCTGGTTTTCTTCCAACAACTCTGCAAGATGCTGTTTTAACTCTCCCAACTGTTTATATAAATGTCCAATTTGCTCTTCCATACTAGAAACCGATTCAAAAATATCTTTTTTCTCCACAAGCACCCACCTCATTAATCTGTGGTTTGACTCGAAACGACCCCTTTATTCACTAACTCATCTAACGTATATTCTACTATCCGTTCCTTGTCTACTAGTTCCACTTGAATTAATCTTTCTAAAATATTTAATCCGATAACACGGCCAGTACCATGCGGGGTTTGTATACGTTGATCTAAATCAGGAAGTTGTTCCTTTGCTGCCTCATATTCATCATTCTCATATTTTAAGCAACACATTAAGCGACCACATAAACCAGAGATTTTTGCAGGATTTAATGATAAATTTTGATCCTTTGCCATTTTAATGGATACAGGTTCAAAATCCCCTAAAAAAGTAGAACAACAAAGCATACGACCACATGGACCAATACCACCTAGCATCTTCGCTTCATCACGAACACCAATTTGTCTTAGTTCAATTCTTGTTCTAAAAATTGCGGCTAAGTCCTTCACTAGTTCGCGGAAATCGATCCGACCATCCGCAGTAAAATAGAAAATAATCTTATTACGATCGAATGTATACTCTACATCTACAAGTTTCATATCAAGATTATGCTCTACTACCTTTTGTTGACAGACTTGATATGCTTCTTTGGCAGCATGTTTGTTCTCTTCAACAATGGTACGATCATTTTCATTTGCAATACGAATAACCTTTTTTAGCGGTAATACAACGTCGTTTTCATCAACTTGTTTTTTGGTAATAACTACTTTTCCGTATTCAATACCTCTTACCGTTTCTACAATGACAAACTCATTTTCAGAGATATCGAACTGGTTTGGATCAAAGTAATATACCTTTCCGGCCTTCTTAAAGCGAACACCTACTACATCATACAAAACGGTCATCCCTCCTGCAACCGCAACACTAACTGTTCGAACACAAGCTGCGCATTTACATTAGCGTTGATTCTATTTTTTGCCTCTAATATATTAAAGAGAGCTGATACAATGCGCTTCTGAGCATAGGAAAACGATTCAAACATCTCTTTCTGATCATGAAAAACAAGACGATCTTCTTCTCCAAGTTGAACATATAATAAATCCTTATAAATAAGGAGTAACATATCTAAACCTTGCTGTAATTGTTCTTTCTCTCCAAAGTGTTTTCCCCATTTTTCTTGTACAAAAAAAATAGAGGTTTTATCTTTTTCGAGCGCTTCACATAATTTTATCACTAAAGCTCGTGCTTGTGCAAACCATTCATCACTACATAAAGCTAAAGCTTCATCAAAACTATTTGTAAGTTGAGCAGCAAGTGTCGATAAAGATGCTGTAATCCCTTCATCCTGTAATCTTCTAATTAAAGATTCCGTAGGTAACGGTCTAAACGTAACAACTTGGCAACGAGATAAAATCGTATTTAAAATTTGATGACTTTGTTCAGTAAGTAAAATAGCAGTTGTATCACTACTTGGTTCTTCTAAAAATTTCAAAAGTGTATTTGCCGCATTTGCTGTCATACGATCTGCGTGCTCAATAATATATAATTTTTTATTTGCCTCTAATCCTGTTTTTGAAAACTCTTCTTGTAAATCATGAATTTGCTGCTTTTTAATAGATAATCCGTCTGGTTTTACAATATGTAAGTTAGGGTGGTTACCTGAATCAATTCGCTTACAGTTTGTACATACATGGCAGGGCTCTACCCCATTCCGCTCAGAACAGAGGAAACTCTTTGCCATTTGAATTGCTGTCGCAAACTTTCCTGTCCCTTTCCCTCCCTCTAACAAGTAAGCGTGGGATATACGCTCTTTTGCAATGCTATTCATCAACATTTTTACACCGATGGGTTGTATAGCAGAAAGCTGCTCCCACGTCTTCGTCATAATGCATACCTCACTTATTTCATTCTTTCCTTCTATTATAACAATTTATCTTCTATAATCTGAACAACTTCTTCTATAAGTTTTTCCATCGGCTGATCAGCATTTACCAATACAATACGATCCGAGAAACGTTCTACAACTTGTAAATACCCTTCGCGCACACGTTTATGGAAAGAGATATCTTCCATATCTAGTCGATTTACTTCACGTCCTGCATCTTTTTCAATCCGAGCCAAACCAACCTCAGGCTCAATGTCTAGATAAATTGTTAAACTAGGCATACAGTCCTCTGTTGCGAAACGATTTATTTCAAATACCTTATCCATACCCAATCCTCTTGCATAGCCTTGGTATGCTAAAGAGCTATCTATAAAACGATCACATAACACGAGGTAGTTCTCATTAAGTGCTGGCATAACTTTTTCTACTAAATGTTGTCTGCGCGCAGCAGCATAAAGAAGCGCTTCTGTACGTGCTTCCATCATCGTATATTCTTGTTTATGTAAAATCGTCCTAATGTCCTCAGAAATTGCAATACCGCCTGGTTCCCTTGTCGCCATTACCTTTTGTGCTTTTTTTTCAAAATATGGCAATAAGCTTTTAATTAACGTTGTTTTACCTGAACCTTCTGGGCCCTCAATTGTTACAAATAATCCCTTCATCCTAAAACCTACTTTCTATATCATACACTTTCATATATTTCGTATTACCTTGAAAACGAGCTCCTGCTCTCTCTAAATACATAATTTGCTCTTTATGCTCTGAAGTAATTCTCTCTCCATACATAATCAATGGAATTCCAGGTGGATACGGAATCACCATTTCCGCCGCTATCATTCCAACAGCCTCTTCTATAGATACTATCTTTGTTTCATATCCGTCTAGTTGTTTATACGTATACGGTAAAAGAGAGAATTCACCTTTATAAGTATAACGAATAGATTCCCTCTTGTCTTTCACCTCATAATGTTGCAATGCTACTCGGATCATCTCTATAACCTTCATATATCCCTCATTTACTTGTAAGGGTAAAATAAATAGGACATTGTACGGATCAGCCATCTCTGTATATATACCGACCTTTTCAAATACAGACTGTAATTCGTACCCTGATAACTGACAACGAGTTTGTACGGTGACCTTTAACTCATCTTGCAACGGATATTCTAAAATGGCGATTTGGGGAATAGAACGTAATTGTTCCTTAAATCTTCGTAAAAACTCAACAATTTCACTGTGACCTTCTTCTTTTATACGCGCCATTGTAAAGCGTGCTATATCCAAGGAAGCCATAATTGGATACGATGGACTACTAGATTGTAGCATACTTAAATAAGTAGTAACCTTCTCTTCGTCTACTAAGTGACTATTTATATGTAAATAGGAACCCATTGTCATTGCGGGTAATGTTTTATGTGCAGAATGAACTACAATATCTGCACCATATGTTAATGCTGACTTTGGGAATGGTTCTCCCAAGCACAGATGTGCCCCATGTGCCTCATCTACCAAAACAGGGATTTTATATGCATGTGCAAAAGCGATGCTTGCCTCTAGATCCATACCCATACCATAATAATTAGGATGCGTTAAAATGAGTGCTTTCGCATTTGGATACTTTTCAATTGCTTTCTTAATAATTTCGTTACGAACTCCCACCGGTACGTTATAAGCTTCATCAATCCATGGATCTAAAAAAATGGGATTTGCTCCCGCAAGTTTTAAAGCATTAATAATTGATTTATGGCAATTTCTTTGTACAAGAACAATATCATGTTCCCCACAACAAGACAAAATCATTGCTAAGTTCCCGACTGTTGAACCATTAATTAAAAAATAGCTCCTCTTTGTATTATAAACTTCAGCCAATAATTGTTGTGCCTCATCTATACATTCAAACGGACTATGCAAATCATCTAGTCCTGCTAACTCAGTTACATCAATAGATAGAATATCTTTAAACTCTCTTATTGCCTCCTGAGGGAAGTTTAAACCATTCTTATGACCTGGAACATGAAAGGATAACGGCCCTCTTTCTTTAAACTCTATTAACGCCTCATATAAAGGCATACGATTTTGATTCATCTACATCTCTTCCTTATTATTCATTCTCTATCTATTATACAGAACAAAAAAAATAATAGGCATATGCCTATTTAAAAATATGATACTTCTAATTTTCGAAGCTGCTTTAAATAATGTATATATTTCGGATCATCTGTCTCTGTATTCACCATATCCTTTTCACATTCATAGCATATTAAATTATTATAAACATATATACCTTCTTTTCTTTTTGTCTCACAAACAATACAAACTTCACTTTGTAATTTCATAGCCTTCCCTCCCTATTTTAGTGAACCTATTTTATACTTCTAATCCTTAACAATTTACAGAAAAATATACACCCATCTCTTATATAATATGATTAACTCTTGGGCAACGTGTTTGTATCACCCTTACTTCTTTCCCGTTCTTTTTAACAATACAAAAAAACACAAGTCAAATGACTTGTGTTTTTAGTTGCTTGGCGACGCCCTACTCTCACAGGGACAAGGTCCCAACTACCATCGGCGCTAGAGAGCTTAACTTCCGTGTTCGGTATGGGAACGGGTGTGACCTCTCTGCCATCATCACCAAACTATGAA
>NZ_JBPWAP010000043.1:0-46365 GCF_051776705.1 Bacillus cereus group sp. BceL291
AGACGAAAACTACAATTTAGGTAGACCGCCGTATGCCATGAAAGTGGCACGTACGGTGCGGATCGGGGGAAAAGTTGGAGATAAACTCAAAGACTTACCTATCGACAATAACAGTTTTATTCGTTAAAGCAAATAACCGTCCAGCGGAACAAGCAGTTAGTGTAAAATTATATGAGGCATTTTTAGCAAACTATAAAGAAGCACACCCAAATGATACAGTAGTAGAACTTGATTTATATAAAGAAGAATTACCATATGTAGGCGTAGATATGATTAATGGTACATTCAAGGTAGGTAAAGGATTTGATTTAACAGAAGAAGAGGCAAAAGCAGTAGCAGTTGCTGATAAGTATTTAAATCAATTCCTAGAAGCTGATAAAGTTGTTTTCGGCTTCCCATTATGGAACTTAACGATTCCAGCAGTATTGCACACATATATTGATTATTTAAACCGTGCTGGTAAAACGTTCAAATATACGCCAGAGGGTCCAGTTGGCCTAATCGGAGATAAGAAGATTGCATTATTAAATGCAAGAGGCGGCGTATATTCAGAAGGTCCAGCAGCTGAGGTAGAAATGGCTGTTAAATATGTAGCAAGTATGATGGGCTTCTTCGGCGCAACAAACATGGAAACAGTAGTTATTGAAGGGCATAACCAATTCCCAGATAAAGCAGAAGAAATCATTGCTGCAGGTCTTGAAGAAGCAGCTAAAGTAGCAAGTAAATTTTAATTAAAAGTATAATCGTCACTCGAAAAAACAGCATTAACATGTAAACGTTAATGCTGTTTTTTTATATTTTTAGTTCATCAGCAAGTTTTTCTAATGTATTTCGATCTTGTATATAATATGTTCGGCCTTCTTTTCTTAAATAATTTTGTTGGCAAAACTGATTTAATACATATAAAAGATGACGGTAGCTGACATTTAAATATTCCGAGGCCTCGGTATGCTTTTCTATATAACAATTATTTTGCTCTGTTAATAAAATAAAAGCAGCTAATCGATTTTCAAAAGGATAACTATAGTTTTTTGCGTAATTTTCAGTGCGAGTAATTGTCTTTTCTCCAATAAATTTACATAAGTGCTGTAAAAACGTTGCATCTTGTAATAAAAGTTGCTGACAATCTTTAAGAGGAAGTGCCAAACACACACAATCTTCTAGTACTTCAACGGACTTAGTAATATTTTCTACTCCTATTAATCCTAATTCCCCGATAAAAGATGGTGCTTGAATAAAATTAATTAATGAAACCTTCCCGTTTTTATGACTCATATATATTTTTGCCTTCCCAGAAATTAAGTAATAGAGATAAGGGAGAGTATTTCCTTCGCTACATATCATCTCTTTCGTTTGAAAAGAATGTAGCTCTACATATGGCAAGACATGAAATGAAAATAGGGTATGGAATTGATGGATTTGCATGTATTGATAAATTTCTTCCTCATTTTTGCTGATTTTCATATTTTCACCCCTATGTATAGTATGAGATATCTCCTATTATCTTTACAAGAAGGAATGATACGATTTATGTAAATTTGTTTTTGTAGAAAAGAGAGTGTGATGAGTTTATGAAAAAATATAAAACATTGCTATTTGATGTAGATGATACATTATTAGATTTCCAAAAGGCTGAAAAAGTGGCTTTACGGGTGCTTTTTGAAGAGAAGGGAATCCCTTTAACAGACGAGATAGAGGCTCGTTATAAAAAAATAAATAAAGGTCTTTGGGATGCTTTTGAAAAAGGTGAACTATCACGCAATGAAGTTGTAAATACACGATTCTCTCTGTTGTTTAAAGAGTATGGAGAAGAAGTAGACGGAATATTATTGGAAAATAATTACCGTAACTACTTAGAAGAAGGAAATCAACTCATGCAAGGTGCGTTTAAATTTATAAATCAAATTCAAGGGGAGTATGAGTTGTATATAGTGACAAATGGTGTTTCTAAGACGCAAGATAAACGTTTGCGTAATGCAGGGTTACATTCATTGTTTAAAGATGTTTTTGTTTCGGAAGATACAGGTTTTCAAAAGCCGATGAAAGAGTATTTTGATTATGTTTTTGAACGGATTCCTAACTTTGCACCTGAAGAAGGGCTGATTATTGGAGATTCATTAAGCGCGGATATTAAAGGTGGATATGTAGCGGGAATTGATACTTGTTGGTTTAATCCAGAAAGGAAATTAAATGATAGTGGGATTATACCGACATATGAAGTGCATAATTTTGAGGAGTTAGAAGCGTTATTAAAGCAGCATGTGTAATAAAAAAATAGGCAGTGGAGCTTTCATCCCCACTGCCTATTTTTATTAATTTTTATTTTCGTTATGTTTTGGCAGCGGAAAGGCATTCCCGATAGCAGCTGCACCAAGCATGGGCAATAGTAAATTAAGCGGGAAAAACATAAGTAATAGTAATGTTATAGCTATTGGCTTTCGTAACGCATAGCTTGAAATTGCTGTCGTTACGATGGCAACAGATGCTACTGGATCTATAGGAAGAATAGATGCTACAGCGTATCCGATACTTGACCCGGAAAATATAATTGGGAAGATATGTCCACCTCGCCACCCTGTGTTCAAACAAACGGCAGTAATGCACAACTTTAAAATCCCTGAAAGAAGTAGTATCCAAAAAGATAAATGGCTCCATTCAACAACTAATTCTTTTAATTGATGTTCCCCTGAAAATAATGTGTACGGAAGAAAAGTTCCCGCAATTCCTAATAAAATACCACCGATAATTCCGAGTGTCAGTTTGTATTCCCTAAAAGGGTGAATTAACTTCTCTAATGTGAATTCTAACTTGAAATAAAAGAAACCAACTATAGCACCGATACTAGCAAGTGGAAGAAATGCGATCCATTCATTGAAAGAAAGTGCACCTTCCCCAAAATCAACAATAAAGGATCCACGATTATCGAGTTTACTCAGTAGTAAATAAACAGAAAAACCTGCGAAAGTAGTAGCTAAGTATACAATCGCCTTTTTTCCTTTAGAAAAAGCAGCAATTTGTTCCCCCTCATTTTCATTTGGTGCTAAATAACCGAATAATGGTGCGTTAAAAATGACACTTAAAGTAGCTCCAATTCCGATCTCGGTTAGCTCATTCATACCCTTTAAGGCAAATTTAAAGCGATCCCCTACCCATGTGCACAGTCCGCCTATAATTCCAACTAGTGCGGCTTCTGGACCAAGACTAGCACCGAAAATTAAAACAATAATCGCTGTTAAAGTAGCCTGATGGACAAAGCGATATTCGATTCGACCAGTTTTTTTATATTCAGCCATCACTTCAGGCATAAGGCGTGGGTATGTACCGAAATGTTTTTGTGATAGACCAACAAGGACCCCGCCAATTATTGTTACGCAAAGGGTGTAATAAGAGGGAAAAGAGAGAACTTCAGGCAAGTATCCCCAAATAAAGTGGATTCCAATATTTATTGTGACTAAAAATAACCAGACTGTAGCTCCTACTATAGATCCTAGAAGAATGCCATATAGAGCAAGTATGTACTGCATATCTTTTTTATTTGTCATGTTATACCTCCGTTATGTAAATCTTAGTAGGTAAAAAAGTGAAATACACTAGTGAAAAATGGATTGAATATATATAGTATCTTTTTGAGAAGATGGCCTATTCAACATATAGGCTAACTTTAGGGGAATTTGAATTTATAGGTTAAATTACTTATTTAATTTTATAGACTGATTTGAGGTTTTTAAAGGTCTTTTTTGAAATAGACTAGAATATATTTCTTTTGTTGCTTTATATGAAACTGTTAACATTTATTTTAGAACATTCAGAAAAAAAGTTTGACATTAGGAAATTATTGCTATAAAATCAACGGTAATTGCATAGTCTTATCAAGAAAAGGTGGAGGGACAGGCCCGATGAAACCTTGGCAACAGCCGTATAACGGAATTGTGCCAAATCCTGCAGGTAATAATCCTGAGAGATAAGAAAGAGCCTTTAGAGCGTGTTTTCAAACTGCTCCTTTCTTGTTTTCAGGAAAGGGGCAGTTTTTTATTTTGTATAAAAGAAAGGAGAATGAGAGATGGGAGAATCATGGGGAAAAGGAACAATTTGTGTGCAAGGTGGCTATACGCCAAAAAATGGTGAACCACGTGTTTTACCACTTTATCAAAGTACAACATATAAATACGATACTTCAGATGATTTAGCAGCCCTATTTAACTTAGAGGCAGAAGGATATATTTATACACGTATTGGAAACCCTACTCTAGCCGCATTTGAGCAGAAGTTATCAGATTTAGAAGGCGGTGTAGGAGCTGTTGCAACGGCTTCTGGGCAAGCAGCTATTATGCTCGCAGTTTTAAATATTTGTAGTAGTGGGGATCATTTACTTTGTTCTTCAACGGTTTACGGGGGAACGTTTAATTTATTTGGAGTGAGTTTGCGTAAACTGGGCATTGATGTTACGTTCTTTAATCCAAATTTAACGGCAGATGAAATTACGGCGCTTGCTAATGACAAGACGAAACTTATCTATGCAGAATCGTTAGGAAATCCAGCGATGAATGTTTTAAATTTTAAAGAATTTTCAGCTGCTGCTAAAGAATTAGAGGTACCTTTTATCGTTGATAATACATTAGCAACTCCTTATTTATGCCAGGCGTTTGAACATGGGGCAAATATTATTGTTCATTCTACGACGAAGTATATCGATGGGCATGCGAGCTCCTTAGGCGGTATTGTAATTGACGGTGGAAACTTTGATTGGACAAATGGAAAGTATCCTGAACTTGTTGAACCAGATCCAAGTTATCACGGTGTAAGTTACGTTCAAAACTTTGGTGCAGCAGCGTATATTGTGAAAGCACGTGTTCAGCTATTAAGAGATTATGGAAATTGTATGAGCCCATTCAATGCATATATTAGCAATATTGGCTTAGAAACATTGCATTTACGAATGGAACGTCATAGTGAAAATGCTCTTGCAGTTGCTAAGTGGCTTGCTAATCATGAACGTATTGAATGGGTGAATTATCCGGGCTTAGATAGTAATGAAAATTACTCATTGGCACAACAGTACTTGAAAAAAGGTGCTAGTGGTGTTTTAACTTTCGGTATTAAAGGCGGATTAGAAGCAGCAAAAGAATTTATCGCAAATGTAAAACTAGCAACTCTTGTAACACACGTAGCTGATGCACGAACTTGCGTTATACATCCTGCTAGTACGACGCATAGACAATTAAATGCTGAAGATCAGCGTTTAGCTGGTGTTACATCTGATTTAATTCGTTTATCAGTTGGTATAGAAGATGTTTCTGATATTATTGCAGATTTGGAAGCAGCTCTAGTTGGGGGCAAAACACATGCCGATCATAATTGATAAAGATTTACCGGCTCGCAAAGTGTTACAAAAAGAAAATATTTTTGTAATGACGAAGGAGCGAGCGGAAACACAAGATATACGCGCTTTGAAAATTGCTATATTAAATTTAATGCCAACGAAGCAAGACACAGAGGCGCAATTACTTCGCTTAATTGGAAACACACCGTTACAATTAGATGTTCATTTGCTTCATATGGAATCACATCTATCTCGTAATGTAACGCAAGAACATTTAACAAGCTTTTATAAAACGTTTCGTGATATTGAAAATGAAAAGTTTGATGGGCTCATTATTACAGGAGCGCCAGTGGAGACCCTTGCTTTTGAAGAGGTAGATTATTGGGAAGAGCTTAAACATATTATGGAGTATTCAAAAACGAATGTAACATCTACGCTCCATATTTGCTGGGGAGCACAGGCTGGCTTGTACTATCATTATGGTGTTCCAAAGTATCCCCTTAAGGAAAAAATGTTCGGTGTATTTGAACATGAAGTTTGCGAGCAACATGTGAAATTGTTACAAGGATTTGATGAATTGTTTTTTGCTCCGCATTCTCGTCATACAGAAGTACGAGAGAATGATATTAGAGGAGTGAAAGACTTAACATTGTTAGCAAACTCTGAAGAAGCAGGTGTTCACCTTGTTATTGGGCCAGAAGGAAGGCAAGTGTTTGCCCTTGGACATAGCGAATATAGTTGTGAGACGTTAAAACAAGAATACGAACGAGATCGTGACAAGGGATTAAATATTGATGTGCCAAAAAACTATTTTAAACATAATAATCCAGATGAAAAGCCGCTTGTTAGGTGGAGGAGTCATGGTAATTTATTGTTTTCTAATTGGTTGAATTATTACGTGTATCAAGAAACCCCTTATATATTGTAAAGAAAGATTGTGTAACACGTGGCAACGTTTTCCTTGTAAAGATTAACCTTTATTTTTCCGAATGTTCAAAATACATTGTTTTTCAGATTTTTTACTCATATAATTTCATCTAAACACAATTTTTGAGGGGTGGACAGTACTATGAAAGAAATTCAAGTTGGGTTATTAGGTCTTGGGACAGTTGGCAGTGGTGTGGTTCGTATTATTACGGATCATCAAGAACGACTCATACACCAAGTAGGTTGTCCAGTGAAGGTAACGAAAGTATTAGTGCAAAACATTGAGAAAGAGAGAGAGGTAGAGGTACCTTCTACTCTATTAACACAAGATGCAAATGAAATTTTAGATAATCCAAATATTGATGTTGTCATTGAAGTGATGGGTGGCATTGATGATGCAAAATCATATATTTTACAAGCTTTAAAAAGCGGAAAGCATGTTGTAACTGCAAATAAAGACTTAATGGCATTACATGGAGCTGAATTATTAGCGACAGCAAAAGATAATAAGGCTGATTTATTCTATGAGGCGAGTGTGGCAGGGGGAATTCCAATTTTACGCAGTATCGTAGAAGGACTTTCCTCAGATCTTATTACGAAAGTAATGGGAATTGTAAATGGAACGACAAATTTTATTTTGACGAAAATGTCAGACGAAGGGAGAGCATATAACGACGTGTTAAAAGAAGCCCAACAACTTGGATTTGCAGAAGCAGATCCAACATCAGATGTAGAAGGTTTAGATGCAGCAAGAAAAATGACGATTTTAGCTACTCTCGGTTTCTCTACAAATGTAGAGCTTGGAGACGTGAAAGTAAAAGGGATTACCTCTATTACAGAGGAAGATATTGAATATAGTAAGAGCTTAGGTTATACAATTAAATTAATCGGTCTTGCAAAACGAGATGGTGAAAAATTGGAGGTTACAGTTGAACCAACTTTACTTCCAAATACACATCCTCTTGCGGCAGTACAAAATGAATATAACGCTGTGTATGTGTACGGTGAAGCAGTTGGGGAAACGATGTTTTATGGACCAGGCGCAGGAAGTTTACCAACAGCGACAGCTGTTGTTTCGGATTTAGTTGCTGTAATGCAAAATATTAGATTAGGGGTAACAGGAAATAGTGCTGTAGTCCCACAATATCAAAAAGTATTAAAAGAGCCAGACGAAATTGTCGTGAAAAAGTTTTTAAGACTGCATGTAAAAGACGAAATTGGTGTATTTGCAAAAATTACTTCATTGTTCTCTGAGTGCGGAGTTAGCTTTGAGAAAATTATTCAAATGCCGCTTGAAGAGAAAGGAAAGGCTGAAATTGTAATTGTAACGCATCGTGCGTCTCTTGCTGATTATGATTATATTCTACATACGTTGCAAGGGTATGAAGAAATAGATTGTTTGAAAGCGAACTATCGAATTGAAGGGGATGCTAAGTAGTATCCTTACCATAAAACAGAAAGAGCCTATTAAGCAGCTTGCTTAATAGGCTCTTTTCTATTTAAAATCTGCGTACCAACTTGAATAAATGCTTGGATAATCCAGCCTGTTGTAAAGGATAAGATGATTGTTCCAAAATAGATAGGTCCGTCTAATAAAAAGCTTAACGTTAAAAATAAAAAGGCTAATGAAATCTCTGTTCTTCTAAACGTCCATTTTTTCTTCTCAGCAACCGTTAAAACGAAAGCTTCTTGAGGCGCTGCGCAAAGGTTTGTAGAGACGTAAAGACCAATTCCAGCTCCAACGAATAGATTTCCGCAAATAAGTGTTATATATTTTGGAAGAGAGCGGATAGCGTCCATAATAGTTGTAATGGAACCAATCCAATCAACAAAAAGAGAAATAAGAACCATCGTTACAATTGTACCTATTGTAATTTGTTTTTTATTCCAAAAGAGTACGATAAGTGTAAAGGCAAAGTTAATCATAAAAATCCAAAAACCAATACTTATGCCAAAATTTTGATATAGTGCAATAAAGAAGGAATCATAAGGGCTAAGTCCAAAGGAAGTAATTGTCGTCATCATATTAATACCGATGGCAAGAATGAGTAAACCGCCAATGAAAAATATATATTCTAATTTGAATCGAAGCATAGTTGTATATCCTTTCTAAATGTATTTGCTAGGAAAGGATATATTGTGGAAAGCTTACCAGGTCAAGGGAGAATTTTTGTGAGAAGGGGAAAATGAGATGACAAATATAAGAAAGATTGCTGAACTTGCTGGAGTATCTGTTTCAACTGTTTCACGTGTACTAAATAATCATCCGTACGTAAATGAACAGAAACGAAAAGAAATTTTAGCGATTATAGAAGAATTAAATTACACGCAAAATGTGAATGCAATTCATTTAGTGAAAGGAAAAACGAATGTAATTGGCGTTTTATTGCCACACGTAAATGATCAATATTATAGCGCTATTATCGAGGGGATATCAAAAGAGACAGCAAAGAATAATTATAATATGATGCTTTGCCAGACGAATTATAGCGAAGAAAGAGAACTAGAGATTTTAAATATGTTAAAAATGAAAAAGCTTGATGGGGTTATTATTTGTTCTCGGGCAAATAGTAAGGAGAAGCTTGAAGAATATACAAAATTCGGCCCGATTGTTATGTGTGAAGAAATAGATTCAAAATGCATTTCAAGTGTCCATATCGATTACTACAAAGTATTTTCACTTGGGATGAAAAGCTTAATAGATGCCGGTCATACACATATTGGATATTGTATTGGAAGAAGTAATAGTGTTAATAGCCAAAGACGAAAGAAGGCATATGAAGATTCGCTTCAACAGAGTATCGTAACACCGTTAGAGACCTGGAAATTTGAGGGTTGTTTTACAGTGGAAGATGGACGCAATGTAATTAGAGAATGGGCTCATATGTCAGTAAAACCGACGGCGTTCCTTGTATCTTGTAACCATATTGCAGCGGGGATGGTTACAGAAGCAAAAAAACAAGGAATTCGTATTCCAGAGGATATTACGATTATCGGGTGTGATGATCAAGAGGTGGCAGATATATTGGGTATAACGACGATTTCGCATTCTAGTAAAAACGTTGGAGTAAAAGCGTTTGAATTATTATATGAAAAGATTAATGAAGAGAAATTAGATGTGAAGCATATAGAGTTATTACCAGAGTTAGTAAATAGAGAAACGACGTAATTGAGAAGGTGTGAAAATCGCTTTTCAAAATTTCGTTTGGTATAATTATGGACAATCTATGAGGGCTAAAAGGGGTTTTGATATGAGATCAAAAGTAGTAAAAGTAATTCTACTCATTACAATTGCATCTTTCTGTTTATTTGCATATGGCTTTGTTTCAGGTGTAAATGATGTATTAAATCCGAAAGCTTCAAATTTAATTAAAAAGACCGATGTAGTGGCAAAAGAGAAAAAGAAAACGGGAACGTTACAAATCGTTAGTTTAGGTGATTCATTAACGCGTGGCGTTGGTGATAAAGAAGGAATTGGCTATGTTGGGCGAATGAAAGAGGATTTACAAAAAGATTATAAGCAAAAAATTGCATTAACAAATTTAGCAGTTAGTGGTGCAAAAATGCCCGATTTATTAAAACAAATTGAAAGTAATGGCGCTCAATATTCAATTAAGCAAGCAGATGTAATCGTGTTAACGATTGGTGGGAATGATTTGTTCCCAGGCTGGGAATCGCTTGGGAAAATAGATTTAGAGACGTATCGTCCTGACACAGAAACGTTTCAAAATGAAGCAAAGAAAATTATAGAAGAAATTCGTAAATTAAATACAGATAGTCCGATTTTTTGGCTTGGTTTATACAATCCTTTTGAAGATGTAGAAGATTTAAAAGGGTCTTCAAACATTGTTGTGGACTGGAATGCATCTTTAGAGAAGTTAGCGCTAAACGATAAAAATGTGTATATTACACCGACATTTGATTTATTCCAAAACCGTGGGAAAGATTTATTATACTCTGATCATTTTCATCCGAACGAAGTAGGTTATACGTATATGGCAGAACGTTTAGTTCAAAATGTTGTAAGTAAATTAAAACTAGAACAAGGAGGGGTAAAATGACGACGATACTTTCCGTACGAGATTTGAAGAAGGTAATTGGAAAGAAGACTCTTGTAGAGAATATTTCCTTTGATGTAAAGCAAGGAGAAGTGTTCGGGTTCTTAGGACCAAATGGTGCTGGAAAGACGACTACCATTCGAATGTTAGTCGGATTGATTAAGGCGACAGAAGGTACGATTTCTATTGGTGGTTATTCGATTAAGGAAAATTTCAGAGAAGCGATGCGTCAAATTGGGAGTATCGTTGAAAACCCAGAGTTGTATACATATTTAACGGGATGGGAAAATTTAAAGCAATTTGCTCGTATGTTAGGTGATATATCAGATGAACGTATTATTGAAATTGCTGAAATGGTTCATTTAGATGAAAGAATTCATGACAAGGTAAAAACGTACTCACTTGGTATGAAACAACGCCTTGGAATTGCGCAGGCGCTCCTTGGGAATCCCAAATTGCTCATATTAGATGAGCCAACGAATGGTTTAGATCCAGCAGGGATTAGAGAACTTAGGGAATTTATACATAAGCTTGTAAAAGAAGAAAATATGAGCGTGTTTATTTCAAGTCACTTGCTAAGTGAAGTGCAAATGATATGCGATCGCGTTGCTATTATTCATAAAGGAAAAATGATAACAGTTGCCAAGGTTGAAGAATTAATTAAAACAGCAAGTGATCGTGTAGAATGGATTGTTACACCAATTTCTAAGGCGAAAGATATGCTAGAAGCGGCCGAAGAAGTAAGGGAAGTGAGTGTAGAAGGCGATCGATTACTATGCCGCATGGATATTGCATCTATAAGTAGTTGGAATAAACACTTTGTCGAAAATGAAATAGATGTACATAGCGTTAAGGAGCTTGTATTTACGCTAGAAGATTTATTTATTGAACTCACAAGGGGTGAGCAGCATGCGTGAATTTGCGAATCTAGTTTTAAATGAATCAGAAAAGATTTACCGCAAGAAACGTATTTTTGTTGTCATGCTTATTTTAGCAATCTTGATCCCGCTTTTTGTGTATGCGCAGTATCGTGAAATAGAAACGACACAAAAAAGACTCGGTACAACTGATTGGAAGGTTTCATTGCAACAGCAAATTGTTGATTCTCAGAACCGGTTGAACAATTCTAGGTTGCCAGAAGAATGGCGTGATTGGTTAAAGGTAAGAGTTGAGCAACAACAATATTATTTAGATCATGATATTAATCCGATGGCACCGGGTGCACCGACTTTTGTCAGAGCATTTATTGAACAAGGAATTACATTATTTATTCCGCTTCTTGTAATGATTGTAGCCATTGATATCGTTTCAGGAGAACGAAGTGATGGGACGATGAAGATGTTACTTACGCGGCCAATTCGGCGTTGGAAAATACTCCTTAGTAAATACGTGACGATGTTATTTTTCATTTCGCTCATACTGTTTCTTGTAGGTTTGTTTGCTTACATATTATCAGGGCTTGTATTTGGATACTCGGGATGGAATTTACCTGTTTTAACAGGATTTGTTATTGATAAGGAAACGCTAAATACGAACTTTGTGCATCTTATTCCGCAGTGGCAATACATCTTAATGGCGTATGGACTAGCATGGTTTGTTGCTATCGTTGTCGGAACTATATCATTTATGGTCTCTGTTTTAATTCGTAATACACCAGCTGGTATGGGCGTTATGCTAGCTGCATTAATTGCAGGCGGTATTTTAAGCTCGTTCGCAACATCTTGGGAAGGCGCCAAATATATTTTTAGTGTGAATTTATCATTAACGGATTATTTATCAGGAAAATTACCTGCATTACAAGGTTTATCGATGGGATTTTCTTTGATGAATTTAACTGTTTGGGCAGTTGTTTCTCTTGTTATTTCGTTCGTAGTATTTACAAGACAGGATATGGTGAATTAATTAGACAGGAAGTGACAGTATGGAAAATGTTTTAAAGAATGATTGGGAGCCACTATTGGCACCAGAATTCGAGAAAGAGTATTATCTTACTCTATCCAGTTTTTTGACAGAAGAATACAGCACGCATGTTGTTTATCCGAAGGTAGAAGATATTTTTAACGCTCTTCAGTATACAAGTTATGAAAATACAAAGGTTGTTATTTTAGGACAAGATCCATATCATGGACCGAATCAAGCGCATGGTTTAAGCTTTTCTGTGCAACCTGGTGTTAAAACACCACCGTCATTGTTAAATATGTATAAAGAACTTCGAGATGAATATGGTTATGAAATCCCGAATAACGGTTATTTAGTAAAATGGGCGGAACAAGGAGTATTATTACTAAATACCGTATTAACAGTTCGTCAAGGCGAAGCAAATTCTCATAAGGGAAAAGGATGGGAGCACTTTACAGATCGTGTAATTGAACTGTTGAATGAACGTGAAAAGCCAGTTATTTTCATATTGTGGGGGCGCCATGCGCAGGCGAAGAAGAAGTTAATTACGAATCCGAATCATCATATTATCGAATCTGTACATCCAAGCCCATTATCGGCAAGACGTGGTTTCTTTGGTAGTAAGCCATATTCTAAAGTAAATACGATTTTAGCTAATATGGGCGAAAGAGAAATTGATTGGGAAATTCCAAATTTATAAATAGAAAAGGTAGTTAACAGTCGTTAACTACCTTTTTATTATTATTGTTGCTCGTTCTTTAATTTTGCATCTAGTACAAAAGTGCCAAATGGGATAACTGATGAAACAAATGCTCCAAGTGCCCATAAAATTGATTTACGGTGTACGATTGTTACTTGAATTACTGCAAAGATGAATAGAATAAATAGAACACCATGAGCCATGCCTGTAATTTTAACAGCTGTTGCAAATCCTGCGAAATATTTCAATGGCATTGCTACAAATAATAGTAATAGGAAAGAAATACCCTCAACTAGTCCAATTGCTCTTAATCGTCCGATTGGTGTAGATAACATAAAGTAGCCTCCTTTAACGTATGCTTGTATATAGTAAATTTGTATTCTTTTTCAAAATAAAATAGTCTATTTTGTTTCATTATATACAAAAAGAAAGTTTACACTACGAGAATAGTGCAAAGTTCAAAATATAGTCACAAAAGCATGAGAATTTAAATAAAAACCTATTTGAAGTATTTGACTTCAAATAGGTTTTGTGAATGAAAATATTAAACAAGTACATCCGTTTTTAAAACGAATTTCTCTACAACTTTTGCAACACCATCGTTCATATTTGTATCTGTTACGTAGTTTGCAATTTCTTTAATATCATCAGGTGCATTGCCCATTGCAACGCCAAGACCAGCAAATTCAATCATCGCTTGGTCGTTATAGCTATCGCCCATTGCGATAACTTCTTCACGCTTAATGCCAAGCTTTTGGATCAGTTTGTTTAAGCTCGTTCCTTTTGTAACACCAGCTTCAGTAAATTCTAAGAAGAATGGTTTCGAACGCATCACGCTTAATTGGCCTTCTAGCTGTTTTTGTAGTTTCTTTTCAACTTCAACAAGGCGTTCAGCTTCTTTATTCATTAATACTTTTACTACGGGCTCTTTAACTGCAGCTTTAAAGTCATCTACTACAACAATTGGCATACCAGTAATATCGCCCTCAATTTCAGTATAAGGATTATTTTCTTCCGTTACGATATCATCGCCCATATAAGTATGAATCCATACATCTTCAGTTTGACTAATTTCAAATAGGTTGTGAACGATTTCAGGAGATAGTGTACTACTAAAGATTTCTTCGTTTGTTTTACAGTTAATAATTTTTGCACCATTAAAAGATAAAATGAAACTGCCGTATTCTTCTAAACGAAGTTCTTTCGCTACATTGCGCATACCGAACGTTGGACGTCCAGAAGCAAGTACAACCTTTACGCCTTGCTCTTGTGCAGTCATTAACGCTTCTTTCGTACGAGGTGAAATAGTATGGTCATCACGTAATAAAGTATCATCTAAATCTAAAACAATCATTTTATAAGTCATATAGAAAATTCCTTTCTTTAATTGAAATCAAAATACATGTTCATGAAGAGATTGAGGAATAATAGTAAGACATCAAACCTCTTTGAAAAGAAGTAGGTAAATTATTATGAGTGTGTTGCTCATAATATTGGTTAATAATCATTGGGGATGAATAAAACCCCAATGATTAAAGTTTGATTTTATCGTAACAACTCTAAAGGTAGAGTGCAATAATGGAAGTTTTCCAATTTAAGATATTTGTTTTGCTGTGGAACGAGAAAATAGTATTTCTAGCAAGATTGCCATTACAGATCCAAGAACGAGACCATTACTTAAAAACGATGCTAGAAATGGTGGAAGTGTGGAATATGCTCCTGCTGGAACAAACATAACTCCGACTCCCGTAAAGATTGAAAGACCGGCTACTTTAAATAATCGTTCTTTATCCTGGACAGTTTCGTATTCTCGAAAGGCGAGGCCAATCATGCTTGCGAATACAGGATAAATAGCGGCATAACCAACTGCAACAGGGATTGCTGCAAAGAATGAAGTAATCTTTGGAAATATACTAACGACAATAATAAAGCTTGACCCTAATATAAACGGGAGACGTTTATAAATATTAGTCGTTGCAATAAAACCTGCTGATCCAGAAATAGCGACAGGCCCAATAGCTGAAAATAGGCCGCCTAGCAATTGGTTGATTCCTGTTATAATGCCAGCTTGTTTAAAACGATCTGATGCAGCGTTTTCTTCATATTTAGAGACAACCTTTTGTACAACGCGAATACTTGCTAACATATTTGTTAGAAGTAAGAGCGTAACGAAAATGACCGTAATTACCATGTTCCATTCAACACGAGGCATTCCGAAAACAAATAAGGATGGAAAACGGATTATGTCTGTCACTGGTGTTATTGGATTAGATAATCCGAAGCATGCGAATAATATCCAGCCGCATACGATACTGAAAAGAACGGAATATTGTCCAATAATAGGTAGCTTCATGATGAAAAAAGATAGTAAAATAACAATGAGTGAAAGAATAAATACGTTAGGTTGTACTTCTGAATGTTTTCCATCAAGGCCAAACATTCCCTTTAAGAAGGAGCCACTAAGCTGCGCGACAAGAAGAAATAAATACGTTCCAATGACTGTCGGTGTAAAATAGCGAACGAGTTTATCAATAAGTCCAAAAACGCTAAGAATAATACAAATAATACCACTTAATAAGAAAGCATATTGAAGAACTTTAAGTGTCTCATTATTTGATCCAAATAGTACGACGCCTAAACTTGCGTAAAGGGAGAAAATTCCCCACCAAAGGCCAGCAGGACCTTCTTGAATAGGAAGTTTATGCCCAAATATAGCTTGCAAGAGACCAGCAAAACCTAGAACAAATAATGTTCTTTGTACAAATGCGATGGCTTCAGCGCCATTAAGACCATAACTAGTTGCGACACTAATTGGTACAATAAGGCTTCCAGCTAAAATAAATAGTGCCCATTGTAAGGCGGAAAGAAATGTCTTCATTATATCAACCTCTTTCATAGATTCCGTATCTAGTATATACGTATTTTATTTCCACTGGCAAAGATTGTAGATAGAGAAAAGAGTTGAAACACAGTATGAATGCACGTAAGCAATTATGGATAGCAGTTATATGTATGACTTTTGTTGTAATTCTAGGAACGATAGGATTTATGACGATTGAAGAGATTAGTTTGTTTCAAGCATTTTGGATGACAATGATTACTGTATTGACTGTTGGATACGGAGATGCCGTTCCTGTAACGCAAACGGGGAAAGTATTTGCGCTTCTTATTATTCCTGTTGGCGTAGGTATTGTTACGTATGCAATTGGGGTAGTGGCAGCTATGATTATTGAAGGGAATTTATTTCATGCAGTACGGAGGAAGAAGATGGATAAACAAATAGCGCAGTTGAAAAATCATATTATAGTATGTGGTTGCGGTAGAGTGGGGCTTCAAGTTGTACATGAATTGCAAGAAAAGAATATTCCATTTGTCGTTGTTGATAAAGATGAAAGTATATTGGAGCAGGAAAAGCTTTTATTTGTACATGGAGATGCAACGGAAGATCAAGTATTACATAATGCCGGAATTTTAAAAGCAGCTGGTTTAGTTGCTATTGTTGCAAATGATGCCGAAAATGTATTTATTACATTAACAGCAAGAGGGTTAAACGATACGATTAAAATTGTGGCGAGATCTGAAAAGCCAGAAACTGAAGAGAAATTAAGGCGTGCTGGTGCAAATAAGGTTATTAATCCATCTAGTATGGCGGGTATTCATATCGCAAAAGGTATTGCAAATCCATTAACCGTTCATTATATTGATACAGTGTTGTATGGAGTAGAACAGTCATTTGTCATTGAAGAAATTCTAGTTGGAAAAGATTCAATATTAGTTGGTAAATCGTTACTAGAGAGTAATGTAAGGAATCAGTTTGATGTAACAATATTAGCGATTTCAAGAAATGGGAATATTATACATAATCCGGCAGGGCAGGAAAAATTGAAAGAACGTGATATGATAATAGTATTTGGTTCAGTAGAAAAATTGGGACAATTCGAGAAAGAATTACAAAGTACGAGGTGATAAGGAATGCAAATATCTAGCGACAAGATTTTAAATAAAATGGCGAATGAAATTGCGAAGGCAAAAAGTAGTGAAGGACAAAAGTCAAAAGAACATTTATTAGTTGTGCGTGCTTTATGTGACTTATTATTAGATGAACAAGTTGAAACATCTACATATAGAGAACCGAAAATTCAATCGCAAGTAATTGGATCACAACCAGTAACAACTATGCAACCAATTGCACCTGTTTCTGGGGAGCCAGTATATATAAAAGAAAGTGATGCAAACGGTAATTCTTTATTTGATTTTTAGAAGATAAATCGTTTGGCTTATATGCAAAAATTGCTTATGATAAAGGTAAAAAAGGGGAATTAAGATGAAAATTTTCTTTTTACTAGGTTGTATTGCAGCGGGGCTATCTGTTGCGTTAGGGGCCTTTGGAGCACACGGTTTAGAAAATAAAATTTCTGCAAAAATGTTAGAAGTTTGGAAAACAGGCGTTACATATCAAATGTTTCATGCAGGTGGACTATTCGTAGTTGCTTTATTGATGGATAAGGTTCAATCATCACTTTTAACTACTGCTGGTTGGCTAATGGTAGCTGGAATTATTATGTTCTCAGGTAGTTTGTATGCATTAAGTACGACAGGCATTAAGTTCTTTGGTCCAATTACACCTCTTGGTGGTGTAGCGTTTATTGTGGCGTGGATTCTAGTAGGGACTGCAGTTGTAAAAGGATTATAAAAAACAAAAGCTGGCATTTGCCAGCTTTTTTATGGTCTTGGAGCATAAGTTGCTTGTTGACCCGGTAAATACGTAATTCTTTCTGGAAATTCTACATAATCTAAGTAAATCATTAGTAATAAGTAACGCTTTCCGGATTCAGGCTCACTAATGATAATATGATCACGACCAGCTGCCTCGATAATACCTGTATAAGATTGAGTACCAAGAGAACTACCACGCTCATAAGTCATTACAACTGTAGCTTGCTTACCTTTGTTTAGACGAAGGATATTTTCAATATATGATTGTTCTAGAGGTAACATCCCTTGAGAAATTGCATATTGCGCTTGCGCAGCTTGTTGCTGCATTGCTTGTTGTTGCTGTTGCCCAGCGGTCATTTGTTGCTGTTGCCCAGCGGTCATTTGTTGCGGTTGTACATAAGTTCCAGATGGTTGATAAAAACCTGTTCCATAATACGGGTTTTGTTGCTGTGTCATTCAAAAATCCCTCCTCATTTTTATTCCTTAATATACGCTAGGGCAGTCTCCAGCAGATGGCTGGAAGAAGCAGTGCTTTTTAAAGCGACCAGAGTTTTGTTGGTTATACCAAGTCGGTGGACATGCCCCTTCAGGTCTAAAGAACCATAAGGCAAAGTTGGCAGGCCAAAAACGTTGCCCTTGAATGGTCCGTCTCGCTAGGGCAATATCTTGTTCACGTGCCCGTTGATAAAAGTATCCTTTTTGCGTTGCTTCAAAACCGCCGGGGTTTTGATAAACCATTTGACGTAAATTACGAATGCTTTTAAAGTCTAAACAATTTCCGCGGACACGATTTACCCCAACGTTTCCGACCATTAACATTCCTTGTTGCCCTTCTCCTTCGGCTTCAGCACGCATCAGTCTAGCCAACAACTTTACATCTTCTTCGTTATAAGCAATAACACCCATTATGTGTCACCTCTCTTTTTGGAATACCTTTTGGAAAGAGGTTTATCTCTAGATGAAGTGTGTAACAATTACTAGTTCATACGTATGAGGAAAAGGGCTCAGATATGACAACCAAACGAAGTTTTACATTGAGAGTGGAAAATAAAAAAAGCTAGCGTGAGCCAGCTTTTTTATTAAAAAACTTTAGACCATAAGTTTGAGAAGAAATCACCAATAGAGCGCATTGTTAACACAAACCAATTTGCTTTTTCAACTTCCTCTGTCGTTTTTGCAGTAACTTTCATACTTTTACTACCGTCTAAGAAACCATATTTATCAGTTGATTCTAAAGTAATTGAGCCTACTTTGGCATCTTTCTTAATAGGAGCAACTAAATGTCCATCTTCAGCAAGAGATTTATCTAATTCAGTCCCAATTTTATAAGGTTCTTTGCTACCTTTTTTCGCAATTACTGTTATTTCTTTTTCGGGTGCAACAGTTACTTGGTCTTCTTTCCCTTTTACTACAGAGATTGTATTGTTCTTATTAACTTTTAGTTTTTGTTTTTCAAAGTTATTAAATCCATATTCGATTAATTCACGAGATTCTGTGAAACGTTCATCCATTGATTTTGTTTTAATAATAACCGAGATAAGACGTACATCACCACGTTTAGCAGTAATAGTAAATCCGTATCCAGCTGTATCAGAGCTTCCGGTTTTTAAACCATCGGTACCTTCATAAGCGAAAGAAGCTCCTGGTAACATCCAATTCCAGTTTTCCATACGAATTGGTTTTGGGTGATTGTCTGGGAAGTTTCTAAATCTTTGTTTTGTATCCTCTAGTATTTCTGGATACTTTGTAATCATTGCTTTTGAAAGCATACCCATATCACGAGCTGACATAGAGTTTTCTGCATTTGGATCAGTACCCTCAGGATGTTTTCCTTTTAAGTCAGCGTTATTTAAGCCAGTAGCGTTTACAAATTTATATTTCTTTAATCCTAGCTTTTTAGCATGTTCATTTGCAAGATTTAAGAAGTTTTTCTCACTTCCTGCAAGAAGTTCTGCTAAAGCGATACTAGATCCATTTGCTGAGAATATAACAATAGAATGATATAATTCTTTTACAGTATATTGACGTCCTTTTTCGAACGGTACATTAGAGAATTCATTATTACGAGAGACTTCATAAGCGTAATCAGAAATATTTACTTTCGTATCCCATGTGATTTTTCCTTCTTTAATTGCTTCTAAAACAGCGTAAACAACAATTAATTTCGACATACTAGCAATAGCCAGCAATTCATCTGGATTTTGCTCGTGAAGTATTTTTCCAGTATCTGCATCAAATAAAAGTGCAGCGGCTGCCTCAATATGTATTTTTTCTTCCGCATGGGATGTTGTTACTCCTAAGGAAGAAATTGACAATACAAGCAATAGTAAAATAGACAAAATTTTTTTCATATAGATTATCACCTTCGCATCGTTATTTAGCATATAGCTCGTATCATTTTAGCATATCTTTATATATAAAAAGGTTACAATTTTACAATAAATTTGAAAAAATGTCGGTTTTTCTTCAAAAGTGCAGAAAAAAGGAGATTTTTGAGGATAAATATAGAGAAGAATAAAAAAAGGAACGAATTTCGTTCCTTTTCACCATTTATATGTGTAAAAATTTCTCTACTTTTTCGTCTGGTAAAATGTTTCCAACGAAGAATGTTCCAAATTCACCATAACGAGCACTTACTTCATCGAAGCGCATTTCATATATAAGTTTTTTAAATTGAAGAACATCGTCAGCGAATAATGTTACGCCCCATTCGA
Organism: Bacillus cereus group sp. BceL291; assembly: GCF_051776705.1. NCBI lineage: Bacteria > Bacillati > Bacillota > Bacilli > Caryophanales > Bacillaceae > Bacillus > Bacillus cereus group sp. BceL291. The sequence goes on from NZ_JBPWAP010000043.1 coordinate 20,335, forward strand.
AATCGTCGAATCCAACAGATCCTGAAATCACTTGGCGTACTTTACCTGCGTATTGACGGCCAATTTTACTATGACTGTACATCATTTTTTTACGCTCTTCCATAGGAAGCATGTACCAGTTGTCATCACCTTGGCGACGCTTATCCATTGGATAGAAGCAAATATGATTTGCTTTCGGCAATTCAGGATATAAGCGAGCTAAAATTTGCGGGTTTTGGTATGGATCCTCATCAGCTGGAAGATAGTTGCTTAATTCAACAACAGATACGTAAGAATATGCAGGAACCATATATTCAGCTAAAGTTGTTTTATTCAATTCTGTCTCAATTTCATTTAACTCTTCCATTGTTGGACGTAAAATCATAAGCATAATATCAGCTTTTTGGCCAACAACTGTATACATTGCGTGACTACCTTTTTTCGCAGTAGCTACTTCGTTCCATTTTTCAACGACATTTAAAAATTCAGACACTGCTTGTCCGCGTTCGTCGCTAGATAATGTTTTCCATGCAGCCCAATCAATAGAACGTAAATCATGTAAACAATACCAGCCATCTAACGTTGTTGTTGCTTCACTCATTCTATTCACCTCAGTTAATGATAGTTTTACACGTTAACTATAGCATATATAGTTTTAAAATCATCTATATAAAACCTTGGCGCATAAAATTGTCACATTTAAGTGTTTAAGCAAGGTGAATTTAACGGCTGAATTTTATGAAAATATAATCATTTTTATTTTATCTATTTTTTGGGAGCTATAAGTTTAAAATATAGAAGAAAAGCAGTATTCTTAAAGATAGAGTTTTTTTAACATATGTAGGAGGGTTTATTCGTGAGCAACTTATTTACAACAGTAAAAGAAAAAGTTCAAGGAAAAGGCATTTCTATCGTACTTCCTGAAGGAACTGATGAAAGAATTTTAGGCGCTGCAGAGCGTTTAGCAAAAGAAGAGTTAGTAAAACCAATCTTAGTTGGTAATAGAGAAGAAATTAGCGCAAAAGCTGCTAGCATGAATTTAACATTAGCAGGCGTTGATATTTACGACCCAGCTACATACGAAGAAATGGATGCAATGGTAGCATCTTTCGTTGAACGCCGTAAAGGTAAAGCAACTGAAGAAGACGCTCGCAAAATCCTTAAAGACGAAAACTACTTCGGTACAATGCTTGTATACATGGGCAAAGCACACGGTCTAGTAAGTGGTGCAGCTCACTCTACAGCTGATACAGTTCGTCCAGCACTTCAAATTATTAAAACAAAACCAGGCGTTACAAAAACTTCTGGCGTATTCATCATGGTACGTGAAGAAGAGAAATATGTATTCGCTGATTGCGCAATTAACATTGCACCAAACAGCCAAGATTTAGCTGAAATCGGTATCGAAAGTGCGAAAACTGCTGAGTTATTCGGCATTGATCCACGCGTTGCTATGTTAAGCTTCTCTACAAAAGGTTCTGCGAAATCTCCAGAAACAGAAAAAGTTGTAGAAGCAACTCGTATTGCAAAAGAAATGGCTCCTGAGTTAACTTTAGATGGAGAATTCCAATTCGATGCTGCATTCGTACCATCTGTAGCTGAGAAAAAAGCTCCAGGTTCTACAATTAAAGGTGATGCTAACGTATTCGTATTCCCAAGCTTAGAAGCTGGTAATATCGGCTACAAAATCGCTCAACGTTTAGGTAACTTCGAAGCAGTAGGACCAATCTTACAAGGCTTAAACATGCCTGTAAATGACCTATCTCGTGGATGTAACGAGGAAGAAGTGTACAAGTTAGCTTTAATTACAGCAGCTCAAGCACTTTAATTCTATAATGAATTGAAATAAAGACCGTCGCTATTATAGCGACGGTCTTTATTTTTCTAAACCAAGTGCTTTATTATTACGATCAATAATACGTTGTAAATTCGTCTCATATAAAGGAATCTCATCTATTGTTAATTGAGATGGTGTTAACTTTGGAGCGAATTGCTGCAATGTTTTTAAAAGACGCATCATTAAATCTTGTACTGTAATGGTTTCACCAAGTAATTCTGAGAGTGAGGCCATCGTACTTGGTACAATTTCAGGGTACGTAAAGCGTGTTTCTTCCCCTTGAATTGCTAGGTTGTAGAAATCACGAACGAGTGCGGCACGCTCAGAGCCACTTCCGGTAGCGCAGAGATAGATTTGGACAGCGACACCTCCGCGAATACGACGTTGTGAAATACCAGCGAATTTTTGATCGCGAATACTTAAGTCATAACTACCAGGACAGTAAGAGCCGACAATTTCTTTTGCCTCGATAGTAACGTCGTAATCCTTTAACATCTCCTTAATCAAATGCCACATTGTATCGTATCCAAGGTCAATATCGATACCTTTTTCTGTTTCTTGGAATAAAAGTGATACGTTTAAAACACCTTCATCAAGCACGACCGCAAGCCCGCCAGAATTACGGACAATAACATTGAAGTTGTTTTGTTTTAAAAAAGAAATACCTTCTTCTAAATGCGGAAGGCGTGAATCTTGAATGCCAAGGACAATTGTATTGTGATGAACCCATGAACGCATTGTTGCCGCTGACTTGCCATTTCCAATGCTTGTGCATAATGTGTCATCCATTGCGAATGACTGAAGTGCATGGAATGTTGGTCCTAAACTAGATTGATCTACAATGCGCCACTCTGGCTGAGATAAAATGGAACGGGAATTGCTCATATAACTAACCCCTTATCTTTAAAATGACAATCTCTATTATAGCAAAAAATGAAGAATGGAGTTTTCTCACATATAAAGGGGGAGCTTATAGGTGAAATAATAAAAAGGATGCATTACATGCATCCTTTTTATTCTGCAATTTTTTCTAAATTACCGTTTCGGTCCATTCGGAAAGATGTTTGAGAACGTTCTTCGTCATCCATGACTGCCAATTTACGAGCTCGGTTCATAATGTTCATAAGTGTTTCGTAATCTTCTTGTACAGTATGAGATTGCTTTTCTAATTTTTCTAGTTTCTTTTCTAGTTCCTCATTCCGAAGGATTTGTGCTTTAATTTCTTGTTTCAATCTCGTATTCTCGTTTTCAAGAGCTGTCACTTTTATATTTGAAGATCCGACTGTTTGTAAAAAATAAATAACATCTTGCATTGTCATAGAGCTTCTTGCAGCAGGAGCAGTAGATTCTTGATATGGAATAGCTTCTTTATATTGTACGATTGATTCTTCTTGTACTAATTCTTCATAATCAGTTATCGAATCTGAAGCTGGTGGTGTATAAAGTAAACGTTTTTTCGCTTGTTCACCGCTTGCAGCACGCATTTTATCTTTACGATGTTTTTTTGCTAGTTGAAGAGCTTGTTCATAGCTATAGCGAACAACAGCATTCCAGCGGAAACCACAAGCAGCAGATGTACGATTTAACTGATCCCCTACTTCCTCAAATGCATTTAATTGCGTACTTCCTTCTCTAACATGACGAAGTACCGTTTCAGCAAGTAATAAATCATCCTCATCTGTCCAAGCATCTTGTCTTACTTTCATAGATTCAACTCCCTTTCTTTTTATGAACTTCCTATTTTTATAATGGGCAAAAAAATAAACTTTTATACAAAGCTTTTAAAAATATGGTAGATTTCGATGAAAGGTAAAAATTTTCCCATGAATGGTGAGCGCTTCTGTAGGAGAGCATATAAAATATGTAGCATTATGTAGAGAATAGGCTTTGTAGGGAAACTTGCAACGAGCTTCAAAGAGCGGTAAAATACCATTTAGTGTTTATTTTTAAACGTACTTGAGAAAAGTTTAAAATAGAGGAAGTGTTATATAATGGGAAACGAGTTTCGCGTGTGCGATGACTGTCAGGCAACGAACGTTAAAACGTTAGTTCCGAAGTTAAAAAAAGTAGATTCATGTGCAACGATTGAAGTTGGATGTCAGTCTTACTGTGGTCCTGGTCGTAAAAAATCATTCGCATTTGTAAATAACCGTCCAGTTGCGGCTCCAACAGAAGATGAGTTAATCGCAAAAATTGAAGCAAAGTTAAATAAGTAAGAAAAAGAAGAGTGAAAAGATTACTCTTCTTTTTTATGCCCATAAGAGGAATAATTTATTCTGCGAAAGTACTCTTGTATGGACGAACGTTTTCTAAAGGATAGACACAACTTTTGTATTAAAATTCCAATTTGTATAAATTTATATTTCAAAATAATGGTTGACAGTCTTTTAAAGCGATAGGTAGAATAGAAGTGTCTGATTCTGAGAATCATTATCAGGAAAATAACAATTCACCTAATTTTTTTATTACTATTTGAGAATAAATTTCATTTCAATAAATATATGTTGTTAGTTAGGATGGTTGAGGGATGGAAGCGAGCGCAAGCAGTATAGAACAGCAAGAAGAGAATGTTAAAGAGATTAAGAGCAGACCGCTTATCGCTTCTATTATTTTAGTAGCGGGTACAGTTTTGTTAGCTTTAAGCATGGCAGTTTCTATTTCTTTTGGGGCTGCAGATATTAGTTTAAAGACTGTATGGCAAGCTGTATTTCAGTTTGATGGATCTATTACACATCATAATGTAATTCAAGAGCTTCGCATGCCTAGAGCAATAGGGGGCGTAGTTGCAGGTGCCTTTTTAGCGGTATCGGGAGCAATTATGCAAGGTATGACGCGAAATCCACTTGCTTCGCCATCGTTAATGGGGATTACAGATGGGGCTGTATTTGGAATTGCAATTATGTATGCATTTTTTCCTAATTCACCTTATTTAATGTTTGTTATCGCATCTTTTATTGGAGCTGCGTTTGGTGCAAGCATTGTATATGGAATTGGGTCTTCTTCACCAGGTGGATTAACACCTGTGAAATTAGCTTTAGCAGGTGCAGCTATTAGTGCTTTATTAGGGGCAATTTCATCTGGAATCGCATTGTATTTCAATCTTGCCCAAGAGGTAAGCATGTGGAATGCAGGCGGGGTTGCTGGAGTGAAATGGCAAAGTATTAATATGTTAGTGCCAATTGGCCTTGTTTGTCTTTTTATCGCAATTATGATGTCGAGATATATTACAATTTTGAGCTTCGGTGAAGAAATTGCAATTGGACTTGGTCAAAATACGACATTAATTAAATTTATCGGAACAGTACTTGTTCTTGTTTTAACGGGTTCCGCAGTTTCCATGGCAGGATCAGTTGGATTTGTTGGTCTTGTAATTCCGCATATGACTCGTTTTCTTGTAGGCTCGGACTATAGATGGGTTATTCCATGTTCTGCGGTCTTAGGCGGGCTGTTAATTGAATGTGCAGATATGTTATCTCGCGTTATTAACCCGCCATTTGAAACGCCAATTGGAGCAATTACAGCGCTAATTGGGGTTCCATTCTTCCTCTACTTAGCACGTAATGAAGGGAGAGGAAAGATGTGAGGACGAGTGTCTTAACAAAAAAGAACATTTCTATATTAACGATTTTAGTAGGACTAATCGTTTCTATATTTCTTATTAGTTTAAATACAGGAACTTTTAAAATCCCGCCAATGGACGTATTAAAGTCATTGGTTGGACTAGGGGCTGAAGATCAGTCTGTTATTTTATTTGAATTCCGCATGCCGCGTATGGTAATTGCTATACTAGTCGGATCTGCTTTAGCTATGTCAGGTGCGATTTTGCAAGGTTTATCACGAAATCCGCTTGCTGATCCAGGTATTATAGGTATTAATGCTGGAGCGGGATTAACAGTTGTTATATTCGTCTACTTCTTCTTCGGGAAAGTAGGGACTGGTACATTTTTATCTGTATTCATTCTTCCATTCTTCGCACTAGTTGGAGCGATATTAGCAGCGGTAATTATTTATTTACTAGCATGGAAAGATGGCGTTTCATCGACTCGATTAATACTTGTCGGTATTGCCGTTGCAGCTGGATTTGGAGCTGTTAGTTTAATTTTCTCTATGAAGATGACATCTAACGATTTTCGTTTTGCTACGATTTGGCTGGCGGGAAGTCTATGGGGTACAGATTGGAAATTCGTATTAAGTGTACTTCCATGGATGGTTATTTTCTTACCGCTTGCTATAAGTAAAGCACACATATTAAATGTAATGAACCTAGGCGATTCTACAGCAGTTGGCCTTGGTGTAAACGTAGAAAAAGAAAGACGTAAATTATTATTTATTGCAGTTTGTTTAGCAGGTGCATCTGTTGCTGTTGCGGGCGGAATTGGCTTTATCGGTTTAATGGCCCCGCATTTAGCAAGGCGCCTTGTTGGTGGTAAACATCAAATTATGTTGCCCACCGCTGCGCTAATAGGAACGTTTTTACTTTTATTCGCAGACGTAATTTCAAGAAGTGTATTAACAACTTCAGAAATACCAGTCGGTCTTGTTATTTCTGTAATTGGTGCACCATATTTCATTTATTTACTTATGAGGACAAAATAAAGGGAGGCTTTTCGTATGGCAACTTTAGCGGTGGATGCGGTATCTGTTGGCTATAATGAAGGTTTAATTATTGACGGGTTAACAGTTGAAATTCCGGAAGGGAAAATTACAACAATTATTGGACCAAATGGTTGTGGGAAGTCCACATTATTAAAAACGGCGTCTCGTATTTTGAAGGCAAAGCAAGGTACTGTTTATCTCGACGGAAAAGCAATTGAGAAACAGCCAACGAAAGAAATTGCAAAGAAAATGGCGATTTTACCACAAACTGCAGAAGTGCCAACGGGCCTTACTGTATTTGAGCTTGTGTCATATGGAAGATTCCCTCATCAAAAAGGGTTTGGCACGTTGAAAGAAGAGGATTATCGCTACATTAACTGGGCACTTGAAGTGACAGGAATGAAAGAATTTGCGAATCGTCCAGCAGAAGCGCTATCAGGTGGCCAACGTCAACGTGTTTGGATCGCAATGGCTCTTGCACAAGGAACAGAATTACTTGTATTGGATGAACCAACAACGTACTTAGATATGGCTCATCAATTAGAAGTATTAAACTTATTGAAAAAGTTAAATGAAGAAGAAGGTAGAACGATTGTTATGGTTATCCATGACTTAAACCACGCTTCTCGTTTCTCTGATCATATGATTGCATTAAAAGCAGGTAAGTTAATGAAACAAGGAACGCCAGATGAAGTTATGACAAGTGAAACACTTCGTAACGTATTTGAGATTGAAGCTCAAATCGTTCCATGTCCAGTAAACTGTAAGCCAATTTGTTTAACATATGATTTAGCGATGATTAGTAATCAATTGCGTAAAAAAGCATAAGTAGAACCCCCTCGTAAAGAGGGGGGCTTCTAATGGACGTTGAGCTTCTTATATATGAATGGGAAGTTGAACGCCCGTTAGAATGGGTTATTAACAACAGTTAATAAATATATATTAATTAATTGTTATCTTTGTTTCTTATAGTTCATTGTAACTTATAAGATAAATACAGCTAGAAGGAGTGGGAACATGAAGAATTTTAAAATGGCACTATTAGCAATGGTACTAGTTGTGACTTCTGTACTATTTGCAGCTTGTTCTAACAAAGAAGAAGAAAAGAAAGCAGATGCAAAGACTGAAGAGCGCACTGTAAAACATGCAAAAGGGGAAATTAAAATTCCTGCAAACCCAAAGAAAATTGCTGACCTTAGTGGTTCAACAGAAGAATTATTAATTTTCGGTATGAAACCGGTTATTACTGCTAATACATCTCAAGAAAAAATTGATGCACATATTGAAAAGAAACTAAAAGACGTTAAACCAGTTGGTTCTGCTTGGGGCGATAAAATTAACATTGAAGCAGTAGCTGCTGCAAAACCAGATTTAATTCTTGTAAATAATCGTCAAGAAAAGATTTATGATCAATTATCTAAAATTGCACCAACAGTTATGTTAAACACTCCATTAGATCAATGGCGTCCAAAATTCGAAGAAGTAGGTCAAATCTTCGGTAAAGAAAAAGAAACAAAAGAATGGTTCAAAAAGTATGATGAAAAAGCAAGCAAATTACATGACAAAATCGTCGCTAAAACTGGTGAAGCAACATTTATGAAAATGGCTGCATATCCAAATGCTTTCCGCGTATATGGTGATTACGGTTACGGTAGCGTAATCTTTAATGATTTAAAACTACCAGCAGTTAAAGGTACACCAACTGATAAACCGTTAGTACAAGTACAAAAAGAAGCTTTAATCGATTACAACCCAGATTACTTATTCGTATTTACAACTGGTGACGGTTCTCAGCGCTTAAAAGAATTCCAAGAAGAATCAATTTGGAAAAACATGAACGCTGTTAAAAATAACCACGTATTTACAATTAAAAATGAAGACTTAAACAAAGGTTACTTCCCACTAGGGAAAGATATGATCTTAGACGAAGTTGCTGAATTCGTTTTAGGTAAATAATGTATAAAGGAAATCACTTTTACTTCGGTAAAGGTGATTTTTTCTTTTTATAAAGGGAATTAATACAGTCTTTCATTTCTTTCTGTTTCTCATTTCGTTTATAATATAAAGTAAGAATGTAGTAAAGAAAGGGGGATGTCGGAAAGTGGTATATTTAAACGACAAACTCAGCGAAACAAAAGTGTTTAAAGACCCAGTACATAAATATGTGCACGTGCGTGATCGTGTTATTTGGGATTTAATCGGAACGAAAGAATTTCAACGCTTGCGCCGTATTAAGCAGCTTGGAACGACATTTTTTACATTTCACGGTGCAGAGCATAGTCGCTTTACTCATTCGTTAGGTGTATACGAAATTATTCGTCGTATGATTGATGATGTGTTTGATGGCAGACCAAATTGGAATGCTGAAGATAGATTGTTATGTTTATGTGCGGCATTACTTCATGATGTCGGTCACGGCCCATTTTCTCACTCGTTTGAAAAAGTATTTTCATTAGATCATGAGAAATTTACGCAAAAGATTATCGTAGGCGATACGGAGATTAATGATGTATTAAGTCGTGTTGATAAGGAGTTTCCACAAAAGGTAGCAGATGTAATTGCAAAAACATCTACTAATAAATTAGCGATTAGTATGATTTCGAGCCAAATTGATGCGGATCGTATGGATTATTTATTAAGAGATGCTTATTTTACAGGCGTAAAGTACGGAAACTTCGATATGGAACGTATACTGCGTGTAATGCGTCCGTATGGGAATCAAGTAGTCATTAAAAATAGTGGTATGCATGCTGTTGAGCATTACATTATGAGTCGTTATCAAATGTATTGGCAAGTATATTTCCACCCGGTAACGCGAAGTGCAGAAGTTATTTTAACGAAGATTTTACACCGTGCGAAATCACTGCACGAGAAGTATTATACATTTAAAAATCATCCTGTTCATTTCTATTCTTTATTTGAAGAAGAAGTAACAGTAGAGGATTATTTAAAGTTAGACGAGAACGTTATGTATTACTACTTCCAAGTATGGCAGGAAGAAGAAGATCCAATTTTAAGCGATTTATGCCGCCGTTTTATGAATCGAAATCTATTTAAATATGTAGAGTTTACAGATAAACACGGTTTAGATAATTGGATGGAGTTAAGTAGTTTATTTAAAAAGATTGGACTTGATCCAGAGTATTATTTAGTAGTTGATTCAACATCAGACTTACCGTATGACTTTTATCGTGCAGGAGAAGAAGAAGAGCGTCTACCAATCCTACTTCTTATGCCAAACGGAGAGCTTAGAGAGCTTTCACGTGAGTCGGATATTGTTGAGGCGATTACAGGTAAGAAAAGAACAGATCAAAAGCCATTCTATCCGCATGATTTAATCTATGAAGATGGAAGAAAAGGAAAATATAAAGAGAGAATTATTGAGTTGTTAGAAGGAAAGAAATAAGAAGCAGCTAATGACTGCTTCTTATGAAAAAACTTGAAATTATTTGTCGCTTAAGCGTTTTCCGCCAACTGCATAATGGTTTTTAGACATTTCTTCGATGAAAACAACGATGTTTTCTTCAGGAGCACCAGTTGTTTCGCTTACTGCTGCTGTTACTTTCTCAGCAAGAGCTTTCTTTTGTTCTTCTGTGCGTCCTTCTAGCATTTTCACTGTTACGTATGGCATGTACAATCGCTCCTTTTATGTAAGTTACACTCTTATTATAGCGGATTATGGGGAAGAACAATCGAAAAAACAAATAATTTCTTTTTTTGACATATGGAAGAGGAGATGAAGCATGGATCAGTTATTTAGATACCCGTTGCACCAAATTCCTTTGGTAGCAATGGCCATTATTATCGCATTATCAGTTCATGAATTTGCACATGCATATGTAGCATATAAATTTGGAGACGATACAGCAAAGAGACAAGGCCGTTTAACGTTATCACCGATGGCACACTTAGATCCTATAGGTTTGATTGCAGTATTAATTCTTGGATTCGGTTGGGCAAGACCGGTTCCTGTTAACCCATATAACTTTAAAAGACCGCGTCTTGCAGGTATATTAGTTTCAATTGCAGGGCCGATTAGTAACTTAATTTTAAGCGCAATTGGTTTAATTATTTGGTATAGCTTATTAAAATTTGGTGTATTATACTCAATTCCATCTGCAGTAGCAGATACGTTAGCTCAATTTTTCCAGATTTTTATTATGCTGAATATCGTTTTACTTGTCTTTAATTTATTACCGATACCGCCACTTGATGGGTATCGCGTAGTGGAAGATTTAGCACCAGCAAATATTCGCGCGAAAATGACACAGTATGAAAAATACGGGGCAATTGCGTTATTAATTCTTGTTATTACACCGCTTAGTAATTACACAATTCAGCCTATTTTTAATGTTGTTATTCCGTATGTATTAATATTTTTACAGAATATCATTGCGCCTATTTTCGGCCTTTAAACGAGGAGGAACTTACATATGACAGAGAAAAAGAAAAAAATCGGTTTTAATATCGTGAAAAATGATTCAACAGATGGACATGGTGGATTTGGTGTTGGGGCATTAAGCTTAGAAAACATTTCACCTGTATTTGTTGATGTACTAGAGAGAACTGCATTCGTTGATATTGGTGCGATGCACGCGCGTAGTACAGTAGAAAAAGGTATTAAGTTTTTAACAAATAAAGATGAAGTTCCAAACGGAAAACCATTTTGGCTTGTTTGGGTAACGATTGAAAGAACTGCGACAGGTGCGTATTATGCAGGTGTAACAGCTTGTGAAATGACAGTAGACCGTGAAATTCGCCGCGGATATAAATCACTTCCAGAGCACGTAAATAAAATGGATAAATCATTGAAGCGTCACATTATGGTTGACCATATGGATGAATCATCTAAAAAGGTACTTGGTACGTTCTTGAAAGAACATAATGAAGCGATTTGGAACGAATCTAGTGAAGAATTGCGCCGTGCATTATTAAGTGAATAAAAAATAGCTGACGGATGCCCGTCAGCTATTTTTTTTACCAAGGAAGATATTTTTTCCACCAACTTGTTTTTTTCTTTTCTTCAGTCGTTTTTTCAAATTCTTCTTTATCATCGACGTGATCCATACAATATTCAGTCGGTTCGGTACCTTTAGCGAAATACATTTTCACAGAAATAGGACAATTTTTTGTAGCAATTTTACCGTTCTCTGGATTGATATTAACCGCTACGACGTCACTTGGTTGTTTAAATTCTTTTTTTGGTTGTCCCTCTAACCCTTTCTCCATCGTATCAGTCCATATTTTCTTCGCATATCCTTGTTCTGCTACGTTTGAAATAGATTTAGGTTGATCATATCCGACCCACACACCAGTTACGATTTGCGGAGTAAATCCGATCATCCAACTATCCGTTTCAGTAGAACCAGATTTGCCGGCATATGTTCTTGATAGTTTGGATAACATCGATTGACCAGTTACAGCAGCATAGCTGCTTAGTTTCTTATTAAACATACCAGTCATCATTTCTTCCATTACAAACGCTTTGCTCTTGTCGAGAACTTGTTTACTCTCTAAATGAGCATCGTATAATATATTTCCTTCATGATCCATAATGCGGCGAATGAAAGTAGGTTTTACTTCTTTGCCACCATTTGCGAACATGCTATAAGCGTTAACCATTTCAATTGGTTTTACTGGTGATGTACCAAGAGCTAGAGAAGGCACATCTTTTAATGCACTTTTAATTCCAAATTGTTTCGCTGTTTTTGCAAGCGCGTCATCGCCTAAAAACAAATTCGTTTTCACAGCATATATGTTATCAGAGACTGCGAGAGCTTGTGCCATCGTTACGAAATCATCTGCATAATAATCTTTATAGTTCTTCGGTTTATACTTTGAAACGCCGTCACCTAAGGTGAATACAGTATATTCGCTTTTTAAGCGCGTAGCAGGCGTGAATCCTCGTTCTAATGCCGCATAATATAGAAATGGCTTAAATGTAGAACCAGGCTGACGAATGGCTTGTGTAGCCCTGTTAAATTGACTCGTAGTATAATCAGTTCCACCAACAAGAGCAGCCACTTCACCTGTCTTTGGATTCATAGAGACGAGAGCAGTTTGTATGTTTGTTGTGTCAGGTATGTGATCTTTTACAGCTTGTTCTGCTACAGCTTGTAGTTTAGGGTCTAGCGTTGTATAAATTCGCAAGCCACCCCGTTGTAAAGCTTGTTCGTCTAATCCAACATCACGAAGGAGCGAAGCTTGTACAGCATCTTGGAAATATGGTGCGACCTCTGCTACTTTTTTCGTATCTAATGAGGCAAAAGTTAGTGGCTCTTTCTTCGCTAAGGCTGCTTGTTGCTTCGTAATATATCCTTGTTCTACCATTTCATCTAATATGAGAGCTTGTCGTCCTTTCGCACGATCCTCTTTCAAAAAGGGAGAATAGACACTTGGCCCTTTCGGGATACCTGCGAGCATACTAGCTTCTGCTAATGTTAACTCTTTTGCCGTTTTATCGAAATATAGACGGGATGCAGCTTCGATGCCATAAGCGCCATGTCCGTAATAAATTGTATTTAAATATCCTTCTAAAATATGATTTTTATTATAATTCACCTCAAGGCGAATTGTGTACATTGCTTCTAATAGTTTACGTTTCCACGTTTTATCATGATCTAAGTAAAGGTTACGAGCATACTGTTGTGTAATCGTACTAGCACCTTGGACTTTTGCCATCGCTTTTAAATCGGCAACAATGGCACCAGCAATACGTTTCATATCAAAGCCATGATGTTTGTAGAATCGTTGATCTTCAATAGATAGTGTCGCCTCTTTTACATAAGGTGAAATTTCATTAAGAGATACATTGTAACGTTTTTGCATTTCATTACTTTGTCCTATAACAGTGTCATCATTTGCGTAAAAGACGCTTGTTTGCGGGACCGCAACAGGAGGAGGTCCCATAATTTTTGCAACTATAATAATAATAAAAAAAGAAAAAACGAAGAAAAGGACGCAAGAAAACATTGCGGTGAAGAAAAGACGTTTATATTTTTTAAGTTTTGGATTCATAGTTTGATCCATCTTTTTTCAGCCCCTCATTAATACAAGCGTTATTGTATTAGTATTGAGGGTTTTCATTTATTTTAAACAATGAAATTTCGAAAATAAAAAAGCCCCTTCCATTAAGAAAGGAGCTCAAAGGCACGTGCTGGCCAATCAGTAATGATGACATCTACACCATAATCAATCATAGTTTGTAAATCTTTGTATTCATTAATTGTATATGGACGGAAAACATACCCTTGCTCTTGTGCTAACTGCACAAATTCTTTCGTTAATAACTGGAAGTTTGGATGTAATCCATTTGCTTCTCTATGTTTTGCTTCGGCAATTGGATCAGAAAGTGGTGTATCATATAAAATTGCTCTTGGGATTTCAGGAGCAATTTCTGCTAATAATGAAACAGAGTCATGGTTAAATGATGAAAATACAATTTGATTAGAAAGATGATATTCACGCACAAGTGCAACAGCTTTTTCCTCAATATTTGGGTAATGAATAACATCTGTCTTTAATTCAATATTTAGTTGTAAGTTCGTTGTGGAAAGCCAAATGAAAACCTCACGCAACGTTGGGATTTTTGCTTCATGGAAAGAAGGGTCTTTATAGCTACCAGCGTCCAATGATTGTAGTTCCTCTACCGTTTTTTCCGAAACAAGTCCAACGCCATTTGTTGTACGATCGACGGTTTCATCGTGAATTACGACAAGTTCACCATCTTTTGATAAGTGGACATCGAGTTCAATTCCGTGAGCGCCAATGCGTTCTGCTTCTTGGAAGGCAATCATCGTATTTTCGGGATGTGTTCCTTTTACTCCGCGGTGAGCGAAAATAAGTGGTTTACTCATGTGAAATTCTCCTTATTATCTCTTTTCTTTCATTATGAAACTGCTTTAGGGAAAATACAATTGAATATGACAAACATTTACAAAAGTCTAACAGTTGCACAAAAGTTAACGTTAACGTAAAATGTAATAATCAAGTGAAGGGAGGAATAAACATGTATAAAATTGATGAAGTAACAAAGCAAGTTGGTTTGACAAAACGTACACTTCGTTATTATGAGGAAATTGGTTTAATTCATCCCCCTGAACGTAGTGAGGGGAACATTCGCCTGTATACAGACGGGGATATCGCCAGAATTAAAAAAATTGTGGAAGCGAAAGAAGTGTTAGGAATTACGCTTCAAGAGATGCAGCATTTTTTATCGTTAAAAGAAAGAATGGAGCAAAGAAGAAATAGCGAAAACCCTCGTGATCGTGAAGTGATTCAAGAAATTAAAGATATGCTTGAAAAACAAGTGGAAACGCTAGACGAAAAAATGGAGCAAATGCAACGTGTAAAGGCAGAACTAGAAGATAGTTTACATCGTGCAGTAACATTTTTAGAGAACACAAAAGGAGAGTAATCAAAATGGAGAGCAAACAAAAACTAGGGAGATTGATTACAGTGGTGGCTACCTTCCTTGCCTTTTCGGGTATAGGGGTAGTTGACCCAATTTTGCCAATTATTGCTGAGAAAATCGGTGCAACGCATTGGCAAGTTGAAATGTTATTTACCGCTTATATTTTAACGATGGCAATCATGATGTTACCAGCTGGTATATTTGCATCGAGATTTGGTGATAAACGGATGATGACAATCGGTCTTGCGATTGTGACTGTATTTGCGTTTATATGCGGTATATCGCAAACGATTGCTCAATTATCTCTTTTCCGCGCTGGATGGGGATTAGGAAATGCGATGTTTTTTGCTACAGCAATGACGCTATTAATAGCATTAAGTAAAGAAGTTCATGAAGCAGTAGGATTATACGAAGCAGCTATCGGTTTAGGCATGGCTGGCGGACCATTATTAGGCGGGATATTAGGTGGTCATTCTTGGCGTTATCCGTTTTTCGCGACAAGTATTTTAATTTTCTTAGCATTTATTTTAGTATTCTTTTTTGTAAAAGAACCGGAGCGAAAAGTGAAGCGTAAGGCTGCTGGGGTAGGGGAATTACTTAACCTGGTGAAGTATAAACCGTTTATGCAAGGTGCGATTTCAGGAATGTTATACTACTACGGATTTTTCGTTGTGTTAGCATATTCACCACTTATTATGCATTTATCAGCTATTCAATTAGGCTTTGTATTTTGCGGATGGGGGCTCGCGTTAGCTTACGGTTCTGCAATTTTAGCACATAAGCTAGAAGGGAAATATGAACCAAAAACATTATTAAAGGGTAGTTTACTCGTATTTGCGATTTTCTTAATTGCACTATTCTTTGTGAAAATTATGTGGTTACAAATTACTCTTATCGTTTTATCAGGATTGGCATCTGGCTTAAACAATGCATTATATACAAGTTATGTAATGGATATTTCACCTTATGAAAGATCTGTTACGTCAGGTGTTTATAACTTTGTTCGTTGGTTAGGTGGTGCGATTGCTCCAATTTTATCAGGAATTATCGGTCATACTGTTTCACCACAAAGTCCGTTTTTAGTAGGTGGAATTGTTGTGTTAGTTGGTTGTATTATGATCCTAATTCCAATTCGTAAACCAGTAGAAATAGAGACAAAAGCCCTTTCTTAAGAAAGGGTTTTCTTTCCTTTTACGGTGCAAACCCTTTCCGCACATATGTTAGAACCCTCTGACTAAAATATATTTTCGGTATTTTTGTACTTTTAACTATACATTTTGGATGTTTTGTTTTATTTTTGTTAGGGGACATTAATGATGTCCCTATTATAAATTTGCATTGAAAGGCGTGATTGTACGATGGAACTATGGTTCACTGAAAAACAAACAAAACATTTTGGGATTACGGCGCGTATTAACCGCACATTACATACGGAGCAAACAGAATTCCAAAAACTTGATATGGTCGAAACGGAAGAGTTCGGAAACATGCTTATTTTAGATGGCATGGTTATGACAACAGAAAAAGATGAGTTCGTTTATCACGAAATGGTAGCACACGTACCCTTATTTACACATCCAAACCCTGAAAACGTATTAGTTGTTGGTGGCGGTGATGGTGGTGTTATTCGTGAAGTGTTAAAACACCCAAGTGTAAAGAAAGCAACTCTTGTTGAAATCGATGGAAAAGTAATTGAGTACTCTAAACAATACTTACCATCAATTGCAGGCGCATTAGATAATGAGCGTGTAGAAGTAAAAGTAGGAGACGGTTTCCTACATATCGCAGAAAGCGAAAATGAATACGATGTAATTATGGTAGATTCTACTGAGCCAGTAGGACCAGCAGTAAACCTATTTACAAAAGGCTTCTACGCTGGAATTTCAAAAGCGTTAAAAGAAGATGGTATTTTCGTTGCACAAACGGACAACCCTTGGTTTACACCAGAACTAATTACAACTGTGTTTAAAGACGTAAAAGAGATCTTCCCAATTACTCGTTTATACACAGCAAACATTCCAACTTACCCAAGTGGTCTTTGGACGTTCACAATTGGATCTAAAAAACATGATCCATTAGAAGTAAGTGAAGAGCGTTTCCACGAAATCGAAACGAAATACTACACAAAAGAATTACACAATGCAGCATTCGCATTACCGAAATTTGTTGGCGATTTAATTAAGTAAGAGAATTGTATCAAATAAATAAAGTGTAAGTAGCTCATTTAAGGTGTTTGTCCAGAAGACTTGAACATGCTAGCTACTTACACTCCTGTAAAGAAAATCTTCTTCTTGTTGTTAAAAAGAAGACCCGGTAAATCGAGAAAGAGGAGCAATTCGCTCCAAATTTGAGAAATAGTGAAAGGTTGGGATACCTTAAGTTCCACATAAGGAGGAAAAGAATATGCGTTTTGATGAAGCTTATTCAGGTAAAGTATTTATTAAAAGTCATCCAAGTTTTGAAGAGTCAAAGGTAGTTATTTATGGGATGCCTATGGATTGGACAGTAAGTTACCGTCCGGGATCTCGTTTTGGCCCTGCACGTATTCGTGAAGTATCAATCGGTCTTGAAGAATATAGCCCGTATTTAGATCGTGAACTAGAAGAGGTAAAATATTTTGATGCGGGTGATATCCCATTACCATTCGGAAACGCACAACGCAGCTTAGACATGATTGAAGAGTATGTATCAAAACTTTTAGATGCCGATAAGTTTCCACTAGGTCTCGGCGGTGAGCACCTAGTGTCTTGGCCAATTTTTAAGGCAATGGCAAAAAAATATCCGGATTTAGCAATCATCCACATGGATGCTCATACTGATTTACGTGAATCGTATGAAGGGGAGCCTTTATCCCACTCTACACCAATTCGTAAAGTGTGTGATTTAATTGGTCCGGAAAACGTATATTCTTTCGGAATTCGTTCTGGAATGAAGGAAGAATTTGAATGGGCGAAAGAAGTAGGTATGAACTTATACAAATTTGACGTATTAGAACCGTTAAAAGAAGTATTACCGAAACTTGCTGGCCGCCCAGTCTATGTCACAATCGACATTGATGTATTAGACCCAGCTCACGCTCCAGGAACAGGAACGTTAGAAGCTGGCGGTATCACATCTAAAGAATTATTAGATTCCATCGTAGCAATTGCAAATTCAAATATAAATGTAGTTGGAGCAGACTTAGTAGAAGTAGCTCCAGTCTACGACCATAGTGATCAAACACCAGTCGCAGCAAGCAAATTCGTGCGGGAAATGCTGCTCGGTTGGGTGAAATAAAAGCGGAAGCCGACTGTTTAGACCCGGTGACTAAGGTTCTTAGACGCAAGGGTCTAGGAGGCGTAACTGGATAGTAATAAAAGCGGAGGCAGCTCGCTCAGAATCGCAGGTCATTGGAACGCTCGACCGAGAAGTACTTTTAGCGTAGGCCGAGAGTGTGAAATGGCTGGAGATTCTAGCCGCTGCAGCTAGATAAAGTAAGAGCCCTCTATATGATTAGAGGGCTCTTATTTTGTCGTTATGTGTCGGTAAGTCGATATATTAAAAAAATCGCTGATATAATTCGAGTTGCGCCGATATATTAAAAAAATCGCTGATATAATTCGAGTTGCGCCGATATATTAAAAAAATCGCTGATATAATTCGAGTTGCGCCGATATATTAAAAAAATCGCCGATATAATTCGAGTTGCGCTGATATATTAAAAAAACCGCCGATATAATTTCATTTACCGTTACGCAACACAAAAAAAAGCTATTCTCAAACGATGGGAATAGCTCTTTTTCTTATGCAACCTTCTCTTCCGAAGTAACTCCGCGAATTTCATCAGCAGAGCGGATTGGATATTTACGGAACACAATAGATCCAATGTATCCGACAATAGTGGTAACGATTCCACATAGTACGGCAGCGATCGTTACTTTTATAACGTCATTAAATCCGAATAGGACAAGAAGACCTGGAATTGGTGATGCTGTTCCTGGTGCATTATTAACAAGTTGGAATAGCGATGTAATAATACCGGCAAGTGCACCGCCAACGAAATTTGTCATATAGATAGGAATTGGATTTGCTGAGACAATATCGGCTTGTGTTAAAGGCTCGATTGCTACAGCAATTGTATCTTTCTTTGAACAAATTTTTAATCGTTTAAAGAAAATAAAGTTCATCGGGGCTGAGGCCGCAACGGCAAGACTACCAATTGCCATAGGTAAACCTGTTAATCCAAGCATTGCAGTTAGTGCCATAGAACTTAGTGGAGAGGTAGAAATAACTGTTATTAATCCACCAAGCATAATACCCATAATGATAGGACTTTCTGTAGTTGCAACTGAAATCATAGAACCGATTTTACCGAGTGTTGCGTTAACAAGCGGATCCATAAGCATTGCCATTCCGCGTGAGATTGGTGCAGCGATAAATAGGATTGCTAAAAATTCCACGCCAGCTGGTAATTTCTTTTCGAGAAATTTCACGACGAAAGCACAAACGTATCCAGCGAAAAATCCTGGTAAAATACCGAATCCACTAGTAGCGATACCAATTAAAACAGCGTATACGGGGGAAACACCGATTGCTAATGCGACTAAAATCGCTGCTGCGACACCGCTCATACTACCGGAAGCTTCTCCTACTGATTGTAAAAAGTCATTATGAAACATTTCTCCACCTATATAACGGTGAAATGCTTCAATAAGAAAACTTGCGATTGCTGCATTAGCTAAAGCACCCATCGCCTTCATTCCATAAGGCGCACGGTAACTAAAAAGTGTAAATAGACAAAGTACAACAAGTAATAGTGCTAAACCTTGCAAGATAGCCATTTGAAAACTGTCTCCTTTGATTTTTGTAATAAAAATTCGTATCATTCAATAATAATATAAAAGTGTATGAAACGGAAAAATTTTTTCTTGGGAACTTGCTGTAAGAAAAAATCCCTTACAATAATGTAAGGAAAGTGTAAGACTTTTAGATAGAGTATAGTATGCTCTTTTCCGTATAATACAAGTATAGATATAATACTAGTGAGAAAGAAGTGCAAACAGGAGGTTCATGTATGAAATTGGTAATTAAAGTTTTAGCTATATTCGCCATTATTCTAGGTGGAACAGCGTATTATTTGAACACAAAAACAGAAGGTGTACATGCTTTTGTAGACAACTTCTTTTCAAATAAAGAAATACAAGATTATTATGCGGTTATAGGTAAAGGTGAGAAAAAAGACGGAGAATACTTGTATACTTTTAAAGGGTATACAGAAGACGGAAAGTTACAGATCATTAAAAGAATGATGAACCGTGAATTGCATACGGGGGCGTTTATAAAAATTTATGCAAAAGGTATGCAAGGAAAAGGATGGGCTGAAATCCCGAAAGAATCTATTCCACAAAAAGCGTTGGAAAAAATAGAAAAACCATAAAAGGAGCGACTCATTCGCTCCTTTTTAGTGCGTTAAAATAGTGATAGATGTTTTTTCCTTGTTAGAAATAATTTTTGCACGTCTACCAATTGGGAAAGTGAAAATCGGGGTTGTATGCCCGAAACTTGCGTTTGCAATGATAGGAATATGTGCAAGTTCAGGTTTTGAAGCAATCATTTCTTGAATGTCTTCTATCGTACATTCTGCACCTTTTTGCATCTTTCCTATAATGATTCCCTTTATGTATTCAAAATCTTGCTGCTGCATAAGGGAATGTAAATAACGATCAAAAGTTTTAAGAGTAGATGTTCCAGTTAAACTATCTTCTTCAATAAATAAAATTTTGTCCTTTAAATTTGGCATATATGGTGTGCCTTGCAGTAAGTTAAATGTGCTCATATTGCCACCGATAATATCTCCCGTAGCTTCTCCTTCCTGAATTGAAACGTATCCTTCATTTTTAATAAATTCTCGATTTTCCTGATCTATATACCAAGAATCATCGCTCCATGTTTCAGATGGCAGGACTTCAATAGGCTCATTAGAAGTTAAGCACTTTAAAAAGTAATCGGTTGTATACTCGAGCCCTTTCTCCATTCCAAAGGAAGAGAAATGGGGTCCTGAATATGTAACGAGACCTGTTTTTGCGTAAATTGCATTATTTAAAGCAGTAATATCTGAATAACCACAGAAAAATTTCGGGTTTTTATGAATTAGATCATAATCGAGATGTTTCAATAAACCATTGGAGTTGTATCCGCCAAGTGTCGTCAAAATAGCTTTTACATTAGGGTCTCCAAATGCTTTATGGAGGTCTTGAATGCGGGAAGAAATAGAAGAGGAAGCAAATCGATCTATCTCATCGGCATATTTTGAGAATGTAACTTGAAAGCCCATGTCGGTTAATCTCTTTATAGCAAGTTTTCTATTTTCATTTGAAACAATACTTAAACTACACGATGGTGAAATCACTCGTATTTCATCACCCTTTTTTAACTTTGTTGGTATCACTATATTCACCTCTTTAATTGAAAGAATATTTAGATTTAAAAAATATTTTATCATATGAAATAAAGTAGAAGTGAATTATTTTTTGAAATGGAGTTTTCCTGATTTTTCAGCAGACAGACAGAGTCTTTTTTTGATATGATAGGAAAAGTGATTTATTATAAGTAGTATTTAATATCTATAACATTTGAAAGGTGTGCAAGACGTGGAGAAACAACTTGCAGGCTTGCCGGTACACGTTCATTTCGTAACAGAAATCCGTGAAGGGGCGAGGAAGGAAACCGTTGCTTTTGAAGCAAATGGTCAATACTATGTAAAAGGTCAAGGTACATATGTAACATTCCAGGAGCCGAACGAACAAGGCGAAGTGAAAACAATTATTAAAATTCAAGATGAACAAGTTCTCATTATGCGTTCAGGTGCTGTTTCTATGCGTCAGACGCATGTGAAAGGTGAATGGACAACTGGTACGTATACGAGTGAACTTGGTACGTTTGCATTGCAAACAAAGACTGATAACGTTCTTTTTAAATGGTCGGATGAAAAGAAAAAAGGACAACTCTTCTTAACTTACGCATTGCTTCTAAGTGAACAAGAAGCTGGCAGATATACTATTACAATTAATTTGAAGGAGGCAAAATAATGAATTCCTTAGAACAAGTAAAAGGATTGATTAAAGAAGAAATTCAGGCTGCTGTATTAAAGGCAGAATTAGCGACAGAAGAACAGATTCCAAACGTTGTATTAGAATCTCCAAAAGATAAAACAAATGGTGACTTCTCTACAAATATGGCAATGCAACTTGCACGCGTTGCGAAAAAAGCACCTCGTATGATTGCAGAAGAACTAGTTGCAAACTTCGATAAAGCAAAAGCTTCTATTGAAAAAATCGAAATCGCTGGTCCTGGTTTTATTAACTTCTATATGGATAATAGCTACTTAACAGATTTAATTCCAACAATCGTAAACGCTGGTGAAGCTTACGGTGAAACGAATACTGGTAAAGGTGAAAAAGTACAAGTTGAGTTCGTATCTGCTAATCCAACAGGTGACCTTCACTTAGGACATGCACGTGGTGCGGCAGTAGGTGACACTTTATGTAACCTATTAGCAAAAGCAGGCTACGATGTATCTCGTGAGTACTACATTAATGATGCTGGTAACCAAATTCATAACTTAGCTCTTTCTGTTGAAGCTCGTTACATGCAAGCTTTAGGCTTAGATAAAGAAATGCCAGAAGACGGTTACCATGGTGCGGATATCATTGGAATTGGTAAACGTTTAGCAGAAGAATTCGGCGATCGTTATGCGAAAGCTGATGAAAAAGAAAGCTATGAATTCTACCGTGAGTACGGTTTAAAATATGAATTAGCAAAACTTCAAAAAGACTTAGAAAGCTTCCGCGTTAAATTTGATGTATGGTTCTCAGAAACATCACTATACAAAAACGGAAAAATCGATCAAGCTCTTGCTGTATTAAAAGAGCGTGAAGAGATCTTTGAAGAAGACGGCGCAACTTGGTTCCGTTCAATGACTTACGGCGATGACAAAAATCGTGTATTAATTAAAAACGACGGTTCTTACACATACTTAACGCCAGATATCGCGTATCACCGTGATAAATTAGAGCGTGGTTTTGATAAGTTAATCAACATTTGGGGTGCTGACCACCACGGTTACATTCCTCGTATGAAGGCTGCTATTCAAGCACTTGGTTACGATAAAGACACGCTTGAAGTAGAAATCATCCAAATGGTACAACTATACCAAAATGGTGAAAAAATGAAGATGAGTAAGCGTACGGGTAAAGCAGTTACACTTCGTGAGCTTATGGAAGAAGTAGGCGTGGACGCAATGCGTTACTTCTTCGCAATGCGTAGCGGTGATTCTCATTTAGACTTCGATATGGACTTAGCTGTATCAAAATCTAATGAAAACCCAGTATACTATGCACAATATGCTCATGCTCGCGTATGCAGTATCCTTCGTCAAGGCGAAGAATTAGGATTAGCTGTAGATGGAGATGTGAACTATAAACTTGTTACTTCTGAGAAAGAAGTAGAGTTACTGAAAAAACTTGGTGAATTCCCAGCGGTAGTTGCGGATGCAGCACAAAAACGTCTACCACACCGTATTACAAACTATGTATTTGAATTAGCAGCAACATTACACAGCTTCTACAATGCAGAAAAAGTATTAAACCAAGATAACTTAGAATTAAGTAAAGCTCGTTATGAGTTAATGAAAGCAGTACGCACTACACTTCAAAATGCATTAGCAATCGTAGGAGTATCTGCACCAGAAAAAATGTAATGAAGAAAAGCGGAAGCGGCTCGTTTAGAATAGGAGGGGGATGGAGCTCCTGACAGAGAGGTGTACTTTGCCTCGGAGGAAGGCGCGAAGCCACCGAGTATTCTAGCCGCTGGAACTGGACAATAAAGAAAAGCGGAGCCGACTGTTTAGTCCCGAAGGCTAAGGTTCTTAGACAGAAGGGGCTAGGAGGCAGAGCTGGACATAAAGAAAAGCGGAAGCGGACTTTCGTTTTTAAATAAAAGGCAATCACACGATGTTGTGATTGCCTTTTTATGTGGAGATAATAAAAAAAATTTATCAAACAAAAGGGGAATTTGCGTCGTCTTATATAAATGACAGGAGGCTTATGATGGAAGAAAAGATAGAAGAATTAATTGATATATATAAGCAGCAAATATATTCCTTATGCTATAAGTTAGCGAAAACGAAAGAAGATGCGGAAGATATTTTTCAAGAGACGTGGATAAAGGTTTTTTCATCAAGGCACCAACTTTTTTTATGTGGATAATTATAAAAAGTGGATTACTACAATTTGCGTTCGTACATTTTATGACTTTTACCGCAAGAAGAAAAGATGGAAAGATCGCGTCTTAGATTTATTTCATAAAGAAGATGGTGGAGAAATAGATTTCGCAGATGATGTGAATATATCAGAAGAATTTATTCAAAAAGTGGAAGCGGAAATGATACGGGAAGTTATACAGCTATTGAATGAAAAATATAAAACCGTGCTCGTACTCTACTATTATGAACAATACTCTTATAAAGAAATGAGCGAAATATTAAATATACCGATTGGTACAGTGAAATATCGCCTTAATTATGCGAAGAAGCAAATGCGAGAACATTTGGAGGGGTTCGTTTATGACAGAAGATAAATTTGAACAGAAGGTAAAGAGTAGCTTAGCAGAAGAGATAACTCCAAGCGAAGAGCTAATAAATAACACGAAGCAGGGCGTGCGAAAGGCTCAGAAGTTAGAGAGGAAATGGATGATTTGTATTCACACCATTTGGATTGTTTTGTTAACAATTGTTATAGAACAATTTGTCACACATTTGGATTATAAAATTCCTATGTTGATAGCCATTGTGATTATGATGCATGTATACATTCCGATATATGTTGTAATACAGTCATTTTTAAAGAAGGAGTATAGATTACATGAAAGAGTTCGCTAATCCGTTTGTACTATTTGAAGTAGCTGGAGTGACGATGTTTTTAGCTTTTATAGCACTTTTAATATGTGTTGCATCATGGGTATATACAGATGCTAAAGCACATCAAATGAGCAAAGGATGGAGTATTTTAGCAGTTATATTGCCATTCTTTATTGGGTTTTTATTATATATGGTAAGAAGAAGTAAAAAGAAGGTTGAAGGAGAATGTAAGGTGAATTTTGTTAAAAAACAGAAAGTAACATTAGTTGCGATATTGGCAAGCACAATGTTTGTATTACTTAGTGCTTTTACTTTTGCACAAACGTTAGATGATGCATGGAGAGCCGGGGATATATATTTAGCAAATGAGAAGCAAGGGAAAACAAGTTATGAGGCAAAATTCTCATCATGGGATATTGCCAGTAAGGATATTGAATTTCAGTATGAAAAGGATACAGAAGTGACATTTTCTTATGAGACAGATGCAAAACGAGGAAACTTATGTTTTAGTGTGTATGAAAGACAAGGAGAAGGTATAAAAGAGTTAAAGGAAATTTGTGAATCGAAAAAAGGTACTTTTACAGTTACTTTAAAAGCAAATGAAGAATATGTATTGAATATAAGCGGATTAACAGTAAAAGATGGATTTGTAAAAGTGAATTGGCAAGAGAAATAAAAGGGGCCCTATAAAGGACCTCTTTTTTATTGAATAGTATAAGTAACAGAAAAACTAACAGGACTATAGTAAACGTAAGGTGCATGAAATTGAACATACATATTTCCATCTGTTTTTGCAGTGAAAATTCGGCCGTAACCATCAGAATAACGTCCAATTAGGTTATGATTTGAGTCATAAACACTGTAACTAGGAGTTTTGCTGTTAGGATGAATTGTTAGTTCTTGTCCTTTTTGAAGGAAAATAGGTTCTTGTTCAGAACTACCTCCAGTTTGCAAAGAATAAAATTTTGTAAAGCTTTGTTCTTGAGCGGCAGCAGCGACTTTTGTTTCAGGAATAAACGCAGTAGCTCCAGTAATTCCTGCTAAAGTTAATGCACCTGCTAAAATCATTTTTTTCATAATAGAAAAAGCCTCCTTATTAGTTGTAATCAGTTTTGTTACAATTAATATTGTATACGATAATGGGTAGGATAAAATATGCTTTTATGCATATATATTTTTTCTCAATAAAAGACCACCGATAAAATTGAACTGAACCCAAAAAATTAGACAAATATATTAAGCAGCTACTAAGGATTGAACTCTGTATTGCACAGGGGACAATCCTTTTAGTTTTGTTTTAATTCTTTTGTG
>NZ_JBPWAP010000044.1:0-45881 GCF_051776705.1 Bacillus cereus group sp. BceL291
TTCTAGATATCGTTTTACTGCTTGTATTTTATCTTTTGAAGAAAATTTAGCCATAAAAAATGCACCTCCAATTGTTAATTATGTGTCTAACAATTGGGGTGCACTTCATATATATAAAAAGGTCTTTTTTTCATTATACAAGACTTATTACTTTCGTTTTTGTAATTAAATCCTGAAAACCACAATTATCTTTGCGGAACAACATCATATATATATTACATATTAATGGAATTCCTAATAGCAATACGTTCGGTAATAACACTACAAAAAATCTTATAATTAATGTTTGCAACGTTAGCTTTTCACTCTTCAATGAAATTAATTTTATTCTCGTTACCTTTTTTCCAAGTGTAACACCGTTCCAAATAAAGGGTAACACAATAAAATATATCGCCATTAATATAAAAACTACTGCGAAATCATATCTAAAATCACCTAAGCTTATATTAAAGCGCTTAAACATAGCACTATAGTTTCCGGTCATAATAGCTACTACTACACCATACATAACCGAGATTAAAAACATGTCAATTAGGGAAGCACCTATGCGATTCATTACAAGCGCTGGACGATGCATCTTTAACTTCATTTTATGTCGACTCCTTCATATCCTTCTTTACCCGTCTCATCGTACCACTTCTAAAAAACATTGTAAACTAGCCTTTCTCTTACTTTTCTTGTACAATTTGTTACAATAGCATTATAAAGGAGGTTCCCATATTGAAAAAATGGATAATCCTATTCGTCGCCTTCCTATTAACTGGTTGTGCAGGAAACACAGGTCACTTAACTTATACGGTTAACGATGAATACGAACTCATACGTACTTCTGGAAATGCATTTGAACTTTTCCCCTCGCAAGATGCTGTATATGCCACACAATACATCCCTGCAAAAATTACAGACATTGCTTGGGATGATAAATACATTATTGCAAAACAAACCGAGGAAAAATCAGATCCGAATAACCCTGACGCAGCAATTGCAAATAAAAAAAGTGAACATTATTGGATTATTGACGTAAAGCACAATAAACGTTTCGGTCCCTACAATGAAAAGCAATTTAATGAACAAAAAGATGCGTTTAAAATTAAGGTGCCTTTTCAAAATGTAGATTCATACATAAAAGAAATAAAAAAACAGTCAGCATAATATTTGAATGCTGACTGTTTTGCCTTACATTATTTTAGTGAGATGTTAAACGTTTGTGGCTCTTTTACAACATCTTGTGTTTCTGAATCTCCTGCAAGTAAATCATCAGTTGTAAACTGAATATCCTTTACCTTGTCTTTTCCATCGTCAAGTATTAAACCAATAATACCATCTCTTGTTTCACCAGGCTTATAGTCTTCTCTTGATACATTTTTTGTACCAACTAACGTATCTTCGTCATATAAAAAGTTTTGAGTGGCTACTTTAAAATGTTGCTTACCATTAATCATAACATCATTCATAGAGAAAAATTGCATATTTTTATTTCCGGTATTCTCCACTTTATATGTAATCTCAACGTAACGAATTGTATTACTAATCTCTGTTCCACTTAGCGATGCATATAATTCTGCATCTTCTTGGCTTACTTTATCCCCTAATCTCCGTTTTACTTCTTCAGGGGTTAGTGCCGTGTATACTTTCAATGTTTTTTTTGCCTTTTCACTCATCTGTGATAAAGAAATTACTTTCACATCTTGTACGTGAATTTTCATTGGCGCTACTTCAAATGTTTGATTCACAGAATGCATCTGCTCTAACTTAAAAGTACCCCATCCTGTTTCTTTCACTTTTTGTCCTACTTTTTTCAGCTCACGCCCACCATATTCTTTTGTTTCAGGAATAGACTCTTTCTTCTTCGGTTCAGCTTTCTTTTCTTCTTGATGGAAGCAACCACTTAACATAAGAAGAAAACTACATAAAACAAAAATACTTTTCCATGCTTTCATCATTTCATTTCTCCTAACGCTATCATTCATGAATATAAAATTAGTCCCTGGCTTTGTAAACTATAGAAACAATGACAAGTCCACAAAATGAACTTGTCAGTCCAGATACTATTATACCTCCAATTTGGAAAATATGAAAATAGGGATCTAGGAACGCGTGCACGATAAATATAATAGTTGCTACAACAATTACTGAAACCCAATACTTTCTTTTTTCCGAAGCTAAAATAAGATCTTTACCCATTTCATTTCTATACTTCCATAAAACGTATACTAATAGTAGAACACCAATACATGTACTTCCATGTTGCATATATTTATAAACAGAGATACCGTACCATTCTCTTTGTAATAATGGTATTTTCATAACGAAATAGCCTGTCTTATGAGTGAATGCATCCCAAACAACATGCGTGAGCATACCGAATAATGCAGAATAGCAAAATACAAAGAATTCTTTCCAGGTATGTAGCCCCCACCTCTCATCTATTGCATATGAATAATAACCAGCAAACGGTTTAGGTAAATGCGTTATAAACGGCTTTTTTAAAATGTAGTGATATATGTATGCGAGTAGAAATACAAGCGGTAAATTTAAATATAAGAACCCGAGCCATTTATGGCCAATAACACCATACGGTCTAAAGTGTAAAAAATATTCAAAGTCAGGCGCCATACTACCTAATATAAGAGCCGTTACTGAAATATGTTTAGAATGCTTTTTCGCAAAAGGAAGAACTGCTGCTGGATGTGCAAATGTAAACGGCATACTTTAACTCCTTCTCACATTTTCAATAGAATACCATATATCATAACGAGAGAATGGATCTTCATGCAATATTTATTTTCACATTGGAATATGATAGTTTAAATGATATAATCCACATAAAATATTCAGAAAATAAGGAAGGGATTCAGGTGTCATTAACACTTGTATTTGCCGCCTTTTTAGAATCAAAATCCGTTATGAATTGAGGTTTATATATTGATTGACGTACCCTTTTTACAAAATGCTACATTAAAAAAAGAAAATATCCCTAGTTTTTCCGCATATCCTTACTGCTTACCTGCTATCCGAACATTACAATCACTAGTTTTTCATCCAAATGTAACATTCATTATTGGAGAAAATGGAACGGGTAAATCAACATTACTTGAAGGAATTGCAATTGCGTTAGGCTTTAATGCAGAAGGTGGAACGAAGAATTTCCGCTTTAGCACTAACGATTCACATTCATCTTTACATGAATACCTTCGAATTTCCAAAAGTTTCAATACACCAAACGACGGTTTCTTTCTTCGCGCTGAATCATTTTATAACGTTGCTTCTTATATTGATGAAATAGATGCTATAAAATCTTACGGCGGCGTTTCACTACACGAACAATCTCACGGCGAATCATTCTTTTCCTTATTTATGAACCGTTTTTCAGGACAAGGTTTATACATTTTAGATGAGCCTGAGGCAGCTTTATCACCAATGAGACAACTTTCCATGCTTATTCGAATGCATGAGCTAGTGGAACAAGGTTCACAATTTGTTATTGCGACGCATTCTCCTATTTTAATGGCCTACCCTGAATCCACTATATATTCTTTAACACAAGAAGGGATTCACGAATCCACATTAGAAGAAACTGAGCATTACCAAACGACGAAACTTTTCTTTGAAAATCGTGATCGATTATTTCATCATCTATTTGAGTCGTAAAAAAAGAAGCAGCAATAGCTGCTTCTTTTTTATAGTGCTTCTATAAATAAGGCAACCCCGATACCGCCACCGACGCATAAAGAGGCAATTCCTTTTTCTAACCCACGTCTTTTTAATTCGTGAATTAAACTTACTGTAATACGAGCCCCTGTACAACCAATTGGATGCCCAAGTCCTACGCCACTACCGTTTACGTTCACTTTTTCACGGTCTAAGCCTAACTCTTTCTCTACAGCTAAATATTGAGCCGCGAAAGCTTCATTAATTTCAAGTAAATCTGCATCTTCCAATGACCAATCTACTTTTTCTAAACCTTTACGAATTGCTGGTGCTGGTCCAATACCCATAATTTTCGGGTCTACTCCAGCTACTGAATATCCAACAATTCTAGCTAACGGTTGTAAGCCTTTTTCTTTCGCTTTTTCTTCGCTCATTAATACTAGAACTGCACTTCCGTCATTCAGGCCAGATGCATTACCTGCAGTTACAGACCCATTTTTACGGAATGCTGGTTTTAACCCTGCTAATTTTTCCGCTGTAATATCTGCACGTGGATGCTCATCCTTCGAAAATACTACTTCTTTTCTACGTTCTTTTATTGTAATAGGAACAATTTGATCGTCAAAGTGTCCAGACTCGATTGCCTTCAGTGCCAATGTATGACTGCGAAGAGCAACTTCATCTTGTTCCTCTCTTGTAATTTCATATTGTTCAACTAAATTTTCCGCTGTTTCACCCATCATAATATGGTGAATCGGATCTTCTAACACTTCCCACACCGTATCACGAATTTCTCCGTGCTGTAGACGTTGTCCCCAGCGGTGCTGTTTCAATGCATAAGGGCTCGAACTCATCGCTTCTACTCCACCTGCAACAACAACATCACTTACACCTAATTGGATTTGCATTGCAGCTGACATAATTGCTTGCATACCTGAAGAACATTGACGTTGGATTGTATATCCCGTAACTGTGTCAGGAAATCCTGCCGCTAATGCAGCTGTTCTCGCTGTATTTGCTTCATCAGTTCTTTGAATACAATGACCTAAAATTACTTCATCAACTTCATGTGGTTCTACCCCGCCTCGTTTTACAGCTTCCTGAAGTACAGGAACAGCTAATTCTACTGGCGTTACATTTTTTAGCGCTCCTCCAAAAGTTCCAATTGGCGAACGAACTGCAGCTGTAATAACAACATTATGCATTTTGTACTTGCCCCTCTCTTATGTACCCTAGTAAGTTTTTAGGTGAAATTCCATAAGATGTATATCTATAACTATCATACTATAAACATACTAAAAAATCAAAATATTTAATATAATAAAAATAGAAGGAATTAACCTTCTATTCTGTCAGTGCATATAAAAACTTTTGCAAAATTTTCTCTGTTGTTTCATTCAATTTTGGCAACTTATCTACTGGAAAATATTGAAGTTTCAACCCTTCATGATCGAGCTTTAATTCCCCGCTCACATGATGTGCCTGATACAGATGAATGACATTGAAAATTTCATCGCCATTCGGATAACGGAAATATACTTCTTTTCCTGATAGAACACCAAGAAATTGCATTATTTTTGCAGTTAACCCCGTTTCCTCAAATAACTCTCTACGTGCCGTTTCTTCTGTCGTTTCACCCAGTTCCATCGCCCCGCCAGGTACACCCCAATCATATGTATCTGAACGATATTGAAGCAATACTTCTTGTTTATCATTTAATATAATGATTGCTGATCCTACGAGAATAAGCGGTCTTGTACCAACGACTTTTCGTAACTCTTCAATATACCCCATATGTAAATTCCCCTTTCCCTAACCTCCCTTATCATAACAAAATTTCTCTCTTTTTGTTCATGTAATTTTAAAGAAAAAAAGGAAGCTTTCGCCTCCGTTTTTTCATCTTTATTTCTTAAAACTTTCATATTTTACAGCTTCAAAAGCTTCCTCAATTTCATCATTACGATAATGGACATATGTAAAACGACCCAATTCTACTAATCTTGCTATTTCCTGTAACGCTTTATGCTGCTCATATGTTTCTTTCAGCTTAATATGTACATAAAACTTCATTAAAGGATGTTCATATAAAGGTTCTCCCACCTCTACATATACATCTTCAATCCCTTGTACAACTCTTACATAACTCGCAAATTGATAAAGTGCTTCTCTGTCTGAAACGATTTTTAATGTATACATATATTCTCCCCCTTTCCTTTACTATATCAAAAAGACGACCATACCATGTTATAGAACTATGAAATTTTTTCGACTTGTCATCTATATATTCAATAAAGAAGGCGTTTATCCATACATGACATCTTTTCCCCACATATATTATAGGAAGAACTTTTTTTCATTTGAGGTGTTCCTTATGGATCCATACGTCAATATATGTATTTGCATTACTCCCGGCGCCGATATTTCTGATGACCGCATCGCAAAAGATTTAGCTGTTGCAGAATCAATTTGGTACCCCATTACATTTCAAATTCAAGAAGTAATTGTATTAAATGAACTTTTCCGTTTTTTTGACCGTGAAATCAGTTATAAAAATTCCATTCAAAGTCAAGAAAAGTTGGCATCCTTTTTCCAAACATGTGTAAATGAAGCTCCTGAATGCGACCTTTATATTTGTTATATTGGCAGTGATTATTTCAAAGAAACAGCAGTAATTGCCTGCGCTTATTCTTTAGCAAAACAACAGCAACTTACTGGCTATATCGTTTTAACAAATTCGGCTGCCCCTACGAAAAATATATATACGCTCGCTCACGAAATCGGTCATATTTTATTTACAAGACGTATTCATGGAAAACTTACTCATGCAGATCCTCATTCTCCAACCGGCTCGGAGCACCACCCTTCTCCAACAAATCTTATGTATCCGATAGTCCCTCGTCCAGAAAACGTTCATATTCATTCCTTATTAACAACAGAACAAAAAGCGCTCTCTTTACAAAGCTCTTTACTACAAAGAAAAAAACAGTAACCCTCATGTTACTGTTTAAAACAACTTGTTCCAATCAACAAACAAAATCCCGGCTGCTAGAAATAAAAATAGACAACTAAATGTAATCCCTCTAAAAATCCCTATATAATATTTCTTTGGAAATAATTTTTGGTATATCCAGAGCAGCCGCTTTTTATTGAATTTCTAGTTCACACTTTTTCTTTCTTCAATTTTTAAAGACCATTTCATTAATCCATATATACTTCCATACATAAGTAAGACCTTTGCAATTCCCCAAAATACATTACTTTCTTCTAAATCTTTAAATAAGAACATAATCATAAGAGGAACAATTAGTACAAAAACACCCATCCAGCCAAGAGCATATACTTCACCAATAAGAAGTAATAAAAAGATAATTGCTGCTAATATATATGTTTGCATTGTCGACAATTGCAATACAGGTGCCCCATACCATTTATTCATAAACATCAATAACACCAATAATAAAATAGGAACCATTACTATTACATAAATCATTCCAAATTCTACTAATTTACTTTTAAAAGAAGACATTCTAAATGCAACAATCATTCCAATAATCGTAATGATTAAAACGATAGGATAACCAATTAACTGTACATTTGTTAACGTAAATTGTTGATCGGGGCTTCCAAATAAAATATTTGTCAGTAACCAATATCCACCAATACCAATAATCATCCCTAAAATACTTTTTATGCTCCCGCTTTTATCCTTCTCCATCTCTTTCGCTAATTCTTCCGCATACTCTTTTGGTGAGTCACCAAATATGTCACTTACTGTCTTTCCCTTTTTTTCACCTTCTATTAAATGAAGCTCTGCATCTTCTAGAAAAGCGTCCACATCTTCTTCTTTAATCCCTTTTGTTATTAAATATACTTTCGTATCGATTAAAAACTTTTCACCTTCTTTAGAAATCTTCATTATAACTCCTCCCTTATTTAATCATTTCTCTTCTATTCGTCTTCATCATAATTTCAAGGAAGATTAAAATAAACAAACTTCCGTATAAACATATAATTTGAAATAACATTGGCACGAGATCTTCTGATGTAAATGTTTTAAATAGTAACATAATCGAAAGTGGAATAATTAAATATAAATTTTTAAACCATCCATCAAAATACATATTTACCGCTACTGTAATGATAAAAATACCACCAGCCAATAAATAACTTTGCATTTGATTGAATATAAACATTTTTGTAGGATATATCACATCTAGTACCATAATAACTCCCATTAAAAACATTGGCGCTATCATTACTAAAAACCACATAGAAAACCACGTTTTTGAAAAACTTGTTACAAAAGTCATTTTGCGAAGTAGAAAATTAGGACCTATAACAACTAAAATAAATGAAAAACTATAACCGATACACTGAATAAGTGAAATCTGTAACATTCCATGGTTCACTATTAAGATAGAAGCAATAATCCAAAACGATACGATATTCATTACTGTAAAACCAATTTGCTTCCACGTTTCCTGTCTATCCCTTTCCATCACTTTTACAAGTTCATCTGCATATTCTTTCGGTGAGCTTCCGAAAATATCTTCTACACTCTTCCCCTCACTCTCAGCTTCTATTAAATGCAACTCTGCATCTTCTAAAAAGTTTTCAATATCACTTTCTTTTACACTCTTTGCCGTCAAAAATAATCTCATATCTAACAAAAACTTTCGCGCTTCACTTGATAGCATTATTTTTTTCTCCCCTTCCCTTCAAGTAGACGCTCTACACTACTTTGCATCGCTTCCCAGCGATCCATAAATTCACCAAGTGCTTCCTCGCCTTTTTCTGTTAATGTATAATATTTTCTCTTTGGACCAGATGGAGATTCCTTCATTACGCTTGTTATTAGTCCTTCTTTTTGCATTCGTATTAATAACGGATAAATACTTCCCTCACTCGCCATTGTAAAACCATACTTCGCTAGCTTTTCACTCATTTCATAACCGTATATTTCGCCTTCAGAAATAATAGCAAGTAAGCATCCTTCTAAAATCCCTTTCAGCATTTGACTTGTCGACATAATTTAAATCCTCCTAACGATATTTTTTTCCAAATGTTTGCAGGAATTTCATTATAGCTTCTCTAAATAGAGCACTATGAAAACTTTATTATGAAGGGATGTTTTTCATCATGGTTACAAATCGAGTTGTCTTTTTAACAGGTGCTGCAAGTGGTATTGGTTATGAAATGGGAAAGGCTTTTGCAAAAGAAGGTGCAAAAGTTGTGATTACCGATCGACTTGAAGAACGTGCAAAAGAAGCTGCTGAACAATTACAAAATGAAGGTTTTCAAGCTATCGGTTTAAAATGTGACGTTACATCTGAAGAGGAAATTACAGCAGCAATTTCTCAAACAGTTGATCATTTCGGTTCATTACATATATTAATTAACAACGCAGGAATGCAACACGTTTCACCCATTGAAGACTTTCCAACTGAAAAGTTCGAGCTACTAATTCAAATTATGCAAATTGCTCCGTTTATCGCAATTAAGCATGCCTTTCCGATTATGAAACAACAAAAATATGGTCGTATTATTAATGTCGCTTCTATTAACGGCCTTGTCGGATTTGCTGGAAAAGCTGCCTACAATAGTGCAAAACATGGCGTAATTGGATTAACAAAAGTTGCTGCTTTAGAAGGTGCTACGCATGGTATTACTGTTAATGCCCTTTGCCCTGGTTATGTCGATACCCCTCTTGTACGTAATCAACTACAAGACTTAGCTACTACACGAAATGTACCACTTGAAAATGTTTTAGAAGATGTTATTTATCCACTCGTCCCACAAAAGCGCTTATTACAAGTACAAGAAATCGCTGATTATGCGATGTTTTTAGCGAGTGAAAAAGCTAAAGGTATAACGGGACAAGCTGTTGTTGTAGATGGTGGTTATACCGCTCAATAAAAATAAAGTTTGCTCAAGAAGAGCAAACTTTATTTTTATTCCCGAGGATCTTCGTACTTTAGTAATTGCCGCGGGAGCTTCTCAATTGCAACAATTACCCCCTCTAGTTTACTTTCAATACGGTGGAGTAAATATAATGTTACAACAATCGGAAACCCTACATTACCTATCATCTTGATCCACTCTTCCATCCTCTTCCCCTCCTTTCATTATATAAGTAAGAGAAAACACTGCATTTAGGCATAAAAAAACAAGCTATTATGTATTAGCTTGTTTTTCAAATAATGATGCAATTTCTCGTTTATAGTCCCCGCGTATAATACCTTTCTCAGTAATAATTCCTGTAATTAATTCATTCGGCGTTATGTCAAATGCTGGATTATAAACATCCGTTCCAATTGGTGCTACTTGTTTTCCAAAGATTTTCGTAACTTCTGTTTCATCTCTTTCTTCAATAATAATTTCAGCTCCAGTTTCTTTCGTAACATCAAATGTTGACAGTGGAGCAGCAACGTAAAATGGGATATTAAAGTGCTTTGCTAAAATAGCTAAATTCATTGTCCCTATTTTATTTGCCGTATCTCCATTTGCGACAATTCGATCCGCCCCTACAATAATTGCATTTATTTCTTTCGTTTGAATAGCATGAGCTGCAGTATTATCTGTAATAAGGGTCACATCAATATTTGCTTGCTTCAATTCCCAGGTCGTTAAGCGACCACCTTGTAAAACTGGTCTCGTTTCACACGCATATGCATGTAAACGCACACCTTTCTCTTTTCCAATATAAAAGGGAGCTAATGCAGTTCCATATCTGGCAGTTGCGATACTTCCAGCGTTACAGATTGTTAAAATATTATCGCCATCTTTAAAACATGTTAACGCATATTCCCCAATATTTCGGCACACCTCTTCATCTTCCTGCTGAATGCGAAGCGCTTCTTCTTCTAATGTTTTTTGTGCTTCTTTTATTGTAGTAATCTCTCGAATAGATTCTCTCATACGATCAATTGCCCAAAATAAATTTACTGCTGTCGGGCGTGACGTTCCTAAATAATTACAATCTCTATTAAACTTCTTTTGAAATTCTTCAATATGTACAGTGTTATATTTTTTTGATGCAAGCGCCAAGCCAAATGCAGCTACAATTCCAATTGCAGGCGCTCCTCGTACTTCTAACATTACGATGCTTTTCCAAACCTCTTCAATAGTCGTCAATGTTTTGTATTCTGTGCTATGCGGCAATTTCGTTTGATTTAATACCGCAATTGCATCACCTTTCCAGCTTACAGATCTCGGAACAGTAACAATTGTACTCACGCTTTTACGCCCCCTGAAACTGTCTGTTGAAATAATATTCGAAACAGTTGAATATCAGCACTTTTAGATTCATATTTTATTAGTTCTTTACCTAAGGATAGCGCTTGTTTCTTAGCTTGAATTCTTGTTTCTTTATTTTCTATTTCATCTAAATCTGCTACATGAGCTAAACCAATTGTTCTACGAATCAGTTCACATCCGGCAAATCCAACTGCATCAGTAAAGATATTTTGCAAAATAATTGGTAACCATTGTTTTTCTTTCGTATATGCTTCTACACCTTCTCCAATCCATAACTTTGTAAAAGTTTCTACAAAATAACTCCACGTCTTTTCTATATGGAAAAATAGTACACTTCTTTTTTCTTCTTCTCTAGATAAAGCATTTAATAATAGATTTGCAATAAATTGACCTATGTCAAATCCAAATGGGCCATATGTCGCAAATTCTGGATCAATCACTTTCGTTTCAGAAGGTGACGAAAAAATACTACCAGTATGTAAATCACCATGAATAAGAGTTTCTTTTCTTGTTAAGAACTTATATTTATATTGTGCTACTTTTAGTTTTAAAGTTTTATCACTCCAAAGTTCATCAACCACGAGCTGTAAATCTGGCTCATAATCATTTGTATCATAATGTCCAAACGGATCTGTAAACACTAAATCCTCTGTAATTTTACAAAGGTCCGGATTTACAAAGGTACCTTCTAGTACCCTCTTCTCTTCTGACTGTAAACCAAAATCTGAAGTATAAAATAAAACATGTGCTAGAAAACGGCCGATATGCTGGGATAAAAGCGGATATTCTTCTCCGTCTATTAATCCTTTTCTTGTAATTGTTAGTCTTGATAAGT
Source organism: Bacillus cereus group sp. BceL291 (assembly GCF_051776705.1). NCBI lineage: Bacteria > Bacillati > Bacillota > Bacilli > Caryophanales > Bacillaceae > Bacillus > Bacillus cereus group sp. BceL291. The sequence continues at coordinate 11,744 of NZ_JBPWAP010000044.1, forward strand.
CTTCTATTACCGTTATCGCTAACTCTTCATCATGACTGTACACTACTGGAACATAATCCGGTACATACTGCGCAAAAATTTGTAATGCCTTGCTTTCAATCGTTGCTCTTTTTATAGACAATGGCCAGCTTTCACCAACTACTTTCGCATAAGGCAGTGCTTGTTTTATTATAATTGATTTCTCTCCATCATCTAATTTGAACACGTAATTTAAGTTTCCGTCTCCAATTTCATGACAAACGACATTTGCCTTCGCTTCAAAATAGCCATGATCTTTCGCATATTGTACAGCTGTTATTTCTGTTAATGAATAATATCCCATCGTCTTCTCCCCCTTTTTAAATTCAGAGGTTTTTCTAACATAGAAAAACCTCTTTCCACTAAGAAAGAGGTTTGAAGTTTATCTTCTCCCCTCTTATCTGCCAGAAAGTTTTACTTTCTGCTGGAATTAGCACCGTGCCTTTTGGCGTAATAAACGCCCCATTTCACAATGGTATTACGGTCGGTTGCTGGGCTTCATCGGGCCAAATCCCTCCACCTGCTCTTGATAAGAGTTGTATAATTTTTTGAATTTTTAACTTTATGTTGAAGACTATACCAAGAATAAAAATCACTTGTCAACATTTTATTTGTATAATTCTGGACGGCGATCCGCAAAAACCGGAATTCCTTTACGTACTTCTTTAATTTTCTCGAATTCAAGCTCTCCAAATAAAATTGATTCCTCTTCATTCGCCTCTACTACAACTTCACCCCAAGGGTCCACAATTAAAGAATGACCCGCAAATACATTATTTGGATCCTTTCCTGCTCTATTACACGCAACAACATAACACTGATTTTCAACTGCTCTTGCTTGCAATAGCAAACGCCAATGTGCTAAACGAACTAATGGCCATTCTGCTACAACAAATAATACTTTTGCCCCTTTAGCAGTATGGACACGCATCCACTCTGGAAAACGAATATCATAACAAATTGTTCCAGCGCATTCGACATCATCTAGCTTAAATTCGCCCGTACCATTACCGGCTATTAAATATTTATGTTCATCCATAAGCTGAAATAAATGTACTTTACTATATTCGTTGACTAGCTGTCCTTCATTATTTACAACATACATCGTATTTGTAACGCCTTGCTCTGTTTGCTTTGCTATAGAACCACCAACAATATGTATATCATATTGCTTCGCCCATTCTATTAACTTTTCTTTCGTTTCCACTCCATCCCTATCTGCAATTTCAGAAAGTCTCGTTAAATCATATCCTGTTGTCCATAGTTCTGGTAAGACGATAACATCTGGCCTTTCCTTCATAGCTTCGCTTATTTTATTTTTAGCATTCTCAATATTTTTTTCTACATCTCCAAAAACAATATCCATTTGAATACATGCGACTTTCATTTTTTCAGCCCCATTCTTATTTTTTTCTTTACAAAATACTGGAAAGATTATATCATTTGTCACTAGAATTGTAACAACTTTCAAAAGAGGTGGAAAGTATGAAATTATTTCAACCTTCTGAGATAGTAACATCATTGCCAACACAATTTTTCGCTTCACTTGTTGCAAAAGTTAACAAAGTCGTTGCAGCTGGTCACGATGTTATTAATCTAGGTCAAGGTAATCCAGATCAACCAACACCGCAGCATATCGTAAAAGCTTTACAAGATGCTGCCGAAAAGACCATTCATCATAAATATCCGCCATTTCGCGGACATGAAAGCTTAAAGGAAGCCGTGGCTACATTCTATAAACGTGAATACGGCGTCGAATTAAACCCAAAAACTGAAGTTGCTATTTTGTTTGGCGGGAAGGCTGGACTAGTAGAATTACCGATTTGTTTTACAAATCCTGGTGATACGATTCTCGTTCCGGATCCAGGTTATCCAGATTATTTATCCGGGGTTGCTTTAGCAAAAGCACACTTTGAAACAATGCCGCTTATTGCAGAAAATAACTTTTTACCAGATTATACAAACATTGATGACTCTATTGCAGAGCGTGCAAAATTAATGTTTTTAAACTATCCAAATAATCCTACCGGTGCTACTGCATCAAAAGATTTTTTTGATGCAACCATTCACTTTGCTAATAAACATAATATATTAGTTGTTCACGATTTTGCTTATGGCGCTATCGGATTTGATGGTCAAAAACCTGTTAGTTTCTTGCAAGCAGATGGTGCGAAAGATATAGGAATTGAAATTTACACATTATCAAAAACTTTCAATATGGCTGGCTGGCGCATCGCTTTTGCTGTAGGGAATGAAAGTGTGATTGAAACAATTAACCTATTACAAGATCATATGTATGTTAGTATATTCGGTGCAGTTCAAGATGCTGCTCGAGAAGCGCTATTAAGTTCACAGTCTTGCGTAATAGACCTTGTAAATAGTTACGAATCTCGAAGAAACGCTCTTATTTCAGCCTGTCACTCAATTGGTTGGAATGTAGACATTCCAAAAGGATCATTCTTTGCATGGCTTCCCGTTCCAAAAGGATATACCTCTGAGCAATTTTCTGATATTTTACTAGAAAAAGCACATGTCGCAGTTGCTCCTGGTGTTGGATTTGGTAAGCATGGGGAAGGGTATGTCCGTGTTGGTCTCTTGCATGCAGAAGATAGATTACGGGAAGCCATTAATCGAATTGATAAATTAAATTTTTTCAAAAAGTAATTGACAACACGAAAAATATCTGACAAAATTCAGTTATCTTAAAAATTTAAACATTTCTAAATACTTCTTATCAAGAGCAGGTGGAGGGACGAGCCCGACGAAACCCGGCAACCGATCTACAATTGTAGACACGGTGCTAATTCTCGCAGCATTACGCTGACAGATAAGGAGCTGGTTGTAAAAAAACCTCTCCTTAGCTGAGAGGTTTTTTTATTTAACTAGGAGGTTATAACAATGAGCGGAATTATAGCGACGTATTTAATCCATGATGATTCACATAACTTAGAAAAAAAAGCTGAGCAAATTGCACTCGGTTTAACAATTGGCTCTTGGACTCATTTGCCACACTTATTGCAAGAACAATTAAAGCAGCATAAAGGCAACGTCATTCATGTTGAGGAATTAGCTGAACATGAATATACCAATTCGTATTTACGTAAAAAAGTAAAACGCGGAATTATTAAAATCGAATATCCGCTATTAAACTTCAGTCCAGATTTACCAGCGATTTTAACGACTACATTTGGAAAGCTATCACTTGATGGCGAAGTAAAACTAATTGACTTAACTTTTTCAGACGAGTTAAAAAAACATTTTCCTGGTCCAAAATTCGGGATAGATGGTATTCGAAATCTTTTACAAGTGCATGATCGTCCCCTTTTAATGAGTATTTTTAAAGGAATGATTGGACGAAACATTGGGTATTTAAAAACGCAATTACGCGATCAAGCAATTGGTGGTGTAGATATAGTAAAAGATGATGAAATATTATTTGAAAATGCATTAACACCACTTACGAAACGCATTGTATCTGGAAAAGAAGTTTTACAATCTGTCTACGAAACATACGGTCATAAAACGTTATATGCCTTAAATTTAACAGGACGAACTTTTGATTTAAAAGAAAATGCTAAACGTGCAGTGCAAGCTGGAGCTGATATTCTATTATTTAACGTATTTGCTTACGGACTAGATGTACTACAATCACTTGCAGAAGATGATGAAATCCCAGTTCCTATTATGGCACATCCTGCTGTAAGTGGTGCTTATTCAGCATCCAAGTTATATGGAGTTTCATCACCATTATTACTTGGAAAGCTACTACGTTATGCTGGGGCTGACTTTTCATTATTCCCATCTCCATACGGAAGTGTTGCGCTAGAAAAAGAGGAGGCTCTTGCTATCTCAAAATATTTAACTGAAGACGATGCATTTTTCAAGAAGAGCTTTTCTGTTCCGTCTGCTGGTATTCATCCTGGTTTCGTTCCCTTTATTGTACGAGATTTCGGTAAAGATGTTGTTATTAATGCTGGCGGCGGGATACACGGACATCCAAATGGAGCGCAAGGCGGCGGTAAAGCTTTCCGTACTGCAATTGATGCTACTTTGCAAAATAAACCACTCCATGAAGTAGACGACATAAATTTGCATAGTGCACTACAAATATGGGGAAATCCCTCTTATGAGGTGAAATTATGAGTATTCAAGTATTTTGTGATTTCGATGGCACGATTACAAATAATGATAACATTATGTCCATTATGGAAAAATTCGCACCACCAGAAGCCGAAGAAGTAAAGAATAAAATTTTATCACAAGAACTATCCATTCAAGAAGGTGTTTCTCGATTATTTCAATTAATACCTACTAATCTGCACGATGATATTATTCAATTTTTAATAGAAACTGCTGAAATCCGTAGTGGTTTTCATGAGTTTATACAATTCGTAAAGGAAAATAACATTTCTTTTTACGTGATATCAGGTGGAATGGATTTCTTCGTCTATCCACTCTTACAAGGAATCATTCCAAAAGAGCAAATTTATTGTAATGAAACAGACTTTTCAGCAGAGTTTATTACAGTTAAATGGCCTCATTCTTGTGATGATCATTGTCAAAATCATTGCGGATTATGTAAATCATCATTAATCCGTAAATTAAGTGATACAAATGACTTTCATATTGTAATTGGAGATTCTATTACTGATTTACAAGCCGCGAAACAAGCTGATAAAGTATTCGCTCGCGATTTTCTTATTACAAAGTGTGAAGAAAATCATATTGCTTATACACCGTTTGAAACATTTCAAGATGTGCAAGCTGAATTAAAACTTTTGTTGGAGGTGAAGGCATGAAACAACTTTTTCGTCAATGGTATGACTTAAGCGAGTTAAAAAAAGAGTTAACAACACGAAATTGGTTTCCAGCAACAAGTGGTAATATTTCTATAAAGGTTAGCCATGAACCACTTACTTTTCTTATTACAGCAAGCGGTAAAGATAAAACAAAAACCACTCCAGATGATTTTCTATTAGTAGATCATGTAGGAGTTCCCGTTTTAGAGACTGAATTACGCCCTTCAGCAGAAACAATATTGCATACACACATTTATAACAATACGAATGCCGGGTGCGTACTTCATGTTCATACAACTGATAATAATGTCATCACAAATTTATATAGTGATGCAGTCACCCTTCAAAATCAAGAAATTATTAAAGCACTCGATATTTGGGAAGAAGGTGCAACAATTCAAATTCCTATTATTGAAAACCATGCCCATATCCCAACGCTTGGAGAAAACTTCCGAAAGCATATACAAGGAGATTCGGGTGCAGTATTAATCCGTAACCACGGTATTACTGTATGGGGCCGAGATAGCTTTGATGCAAAGAAGAGATTAGAAGCTTATGAGTTTTTATTCCAATTTCATATAAAACTATTATCAATTCAAGGAGGCGTTTCTAATGGCGCAAATTCGTATTCATGAAGTAAATACTCGTATTGAAAATGAAGTGGAAGTATCTAAATTTCTACAAGAGGAAGGCGTTTTATATGAGAAATGGAATATTTCTAAACTTCCTACTCATTTAAATGAAAATTATTCGTTAACAGATGAAAACAAAGCTGAAATATTAGCTGTGTTTTCAAAAGAAATCGCTGATGTTTCAGCACGCCGTGGTTATAAAGCACATGATGTAATTTCACTTTCAAATAGCACCCCTAACCTTGACGAATTATTAATTAATTTCCAAAAGGAACACCATCATACAGATGACGAAGTTCGCTTTATCGTCAGTGGTCATGGCATTTTCGCTATTGAAGGTAAAGATGGGAAATTCTTTGATGTTGAACTTGAGCCAGGCGATTTAATATCTGTTCCTGAAAATGCAAGACATTATTTTACCTTGCAAGATGATCGCCAAGTTGTAGCTATTCGTATTTTTGTGACAACTGAAGGCTGGGTTCCAATCTATTAAGGTAGTTAGTTGAATAAAAGGACTTGGACCCCCTTTTCCAAACTTTTATTCACTCTACATATATACATCCTCCTATGGAACAGGCTTATTTCATTTTGAAATAAGCCTGATTTTTTATTTACTTGAAAGTACTATTTCATCACAAATTTAACATCTTGATTTTTCAAGTGCATTTTTCGAACATTTTTTGAACATTTATTAAATTTTTTCTGAAAATTCTGTTTTATATGTGATATACTACAATTAACTAAGAAGGAAAATAATATCGCAAACAGAGGGGGATAATCATGAGCTTACTTATCGCACTTATACTTGGAGTTACATGTGGAGCATTTCCTGTTATTTTAGGAGCTATTATGGAAGAGTTAGAAATTGGTGTTTTAGGATTTGTCGCATCTTGTGTAAGCGCTTTATTATTTGGTTTATTCGGCGCTATTCCTGTTTCAATTCTGTGTGCTTTTTATATAATACGCCATGCTCGTACAAAACAATTTGGCCCTAATCACATCGCACAAATTATCCCGTTCCCGGTTGAACGATGCCGCCGGGCTTCTAACTTATAATTATAAAAATTAAAGATGACTAAATAAATAAAAGTCCTCATTTGAGGACTTTTATTTATTTTCTTCTAGAAATTGAAACAATTCTTGTAGATGTAGGGCATCTTCACCATAGCTAATAGATACATAAAATATGCCGTCAATCTCAGCTTGCATATAAAGATCCACTCCATCACGATCATATTTCAATGCTAAATAAAACTCCATTTCTTCTAACATCTTTTTTGAGGTTCGAATTACATAATGCCCCTTCTCATCTCTTCCATATTCAAATTCTGGTTCAAAATCATATTTTTGTTTAAAAGCTTCTTTTTGTCTTTCATTAATTTGCATACAAGTAGCTCGCTGTACAGTATCAATCATCTCATCAAACTTTTGAAGGTCCACCTCGTTTACCCCCTTATATATTTTTTATATAATACTTGTGTTCCACTATTTTCTTCGCCATCCTTAATTAACTCTTCATACAATTCTTTCGCCAAACTTAAGCCTGGGACTGGTAATTGTAATTTTTCTGCTTCCTCTAAAGCAATTTTCATATCTTTCATAAAATGCTTTACATAAAATCCTGGCTCAAAGTCTCCTTTTAACATTCGAGGAGCTAAATTACTTAATGACCAGCTACCTGCTGCCCCTGTTGAAATACTCTCTAACACTTTATCTGGATTCAGTCCAGCCTTCTTCGCGTAAGCAACAGCTTCACATACTCCAATCATATTGGAAGCAATGGCAATTTGATTGCACATTTTTGTATGTTGTCCACTCCCAGCTGGTCCTTGTAATTGAATGTTTGTTCCTAACTTTTCAAGTAAAGGTAAGCATCTATCATATATTTCTTTCTCTCCACCTACCATAATTGCGAGTTTTGCTTCTTTCGCGCCAACATCTCCTCCTGAGACAGGTGCATCTAAAGTATATATATTTTTGCTTTTTGCAACTTCATTAATCCGTTTTGCTAAAGTAGGTGTAGATGTCGTAAAGTCAATTGCTATCGTACCTTCTTTTGCATGTTCTATAATTCCTTCTATACCAAAATACACTTCTTCTACATCATGTGGATATCCAACCATTGTCATTACAATATCAACTTGCTTCACTAACTCTTTTGGCGTATTACACCAATTTGCACCATCTTGCACTAAAGAATCTGTTTTTGCTTTCGTTCTATTATATACATATACTTTATGACCATCTTGCATTAAGTGATAAACCATACTTTTTCCCATTACGCCAATACCAATGAAACCTATTGATAAAGTTTTATGTTCCATTTTCTCATCCCCTTTGTTCTAATAAATCATTTACCATCTTTCGGAACTCTTTATTAAAGTCATCATCCATACTATTTTTCACATTTGAAAATAACATAACAAAAGTTCCTTTTTCTTTATTAAAATTATTGAAAGTGTTCCAACCAGATAATACACCATGATTATGAAAATAATCTGGATATATATAAAAACTAAATGCATATTTCCGTTCTGCTGAAGGTGAAAACATTGCTTGTATACTTTGTTCAGAAAGAAGTTTTCCATTTATAATTGCTTCGTCTAATTTCTTCATATCTCCAACTGTCGTATACATCTCACCACAACCATATAGCCAATCCATGCCTAACTTCTGCGCTGGTACAAGCTCTTTATCTTTTTTCACATAACCCTTTGCAAAATTTTTATCTCCAGGTACCATATTTCCCATACCGGATTCATGCATATCTGCTTTTATAAATATGTTTTCTTTTATGTAATCTCCTAAAGGTTTTTTGGAGATATGTTCTATTATATAAGCAAGAACCATATAATTATAATCTGTATATCTCCAACCTGTTCCTGCAGGAAATTCTAAATTTTGACGTCCAATCCAATTAATTAACTGTAAACGGGAAGCAGCATTCACATTTCCTTTCGCATGTTCAGGTAAACCAGAGGTATGCGTTAATAAATGATATAGCGTAATATTTTTATTCTCCGGAAATGAAGGAATATATTTATTTACATTATCTTGAATATTCAATTTACCTTGTTCTTGCAACTGTAAAATAGATGTGGCAACAACTGTTTTCGTAATAGAACCGATACGATATTTTGTTTGAGGCGTATTTTCTATTTTATTTTGAACATCAGCATACCCATATCCTTTATTCAATATAACATGCTCTTTATCTGTTACCAAAACTGTTCCATTAAATTGCTTTCCGACTAAATATTGATCTAATTTTTGAGATATGCTAGCATAATCAATTTGTTGCTCTTCTTTTTCTTCTATATTCCCTTGTACTTCCGATTCAATAGTAGGATTCACTTTAGTTGTTAATACAGTGTTTTCCTTTATATTGGGGCTAACAAGAAAATAGTATACTCCGCCGCCAACTATAGCAGACAGTGAAGCCATCACCATTACTTTTTTTATCATATTGATCCTCCATAATTCCTTCGCTAAAAATTATCCCCCCTATTCTATTATCAAACAATAAAAAAAAATCGCAACAATTTGTTGCGAAAAATTACATTTTTTCTTTTCTATACACACATACTTGATTCTTTCCATTTTTTTTCGCTTCATATAATGCAATGTCCGCTCGTTGCATTAATTCTTCTCTTGTAGTTCCTTGTTCATATAACGCAACTCCAAAGCTAGCTGTTAACTTCGAAATTCCAGTAAATTGCTTTGTTTCAATAAAGAATCGTAATGACTCCGCAACTTGAAATGCTTCCTTTTCTACTGTATTTGTCACTAATATAATGAATTCTTCTCCTCCCCATCTTGCAAATACATGTTGCTGCTCCACTTTAGATTTCATAAGCTCTGCAAGTTGTATTAATGCTAAATCGCCAAAATCATGACCATATGTGTCATTAACTGTTTTAAAATTATCTATATCAAATAAAATGATTGCTATTTTCTCATCACTACGTATTACCTTTTCCCATTCTACCTCTAGTATTTGTTGAAACTTTAAACGATTATAAATCTCTGTCAATGAATCTATCATAGCAAGTCTTTCTTGTTCTTGATAGATTTCATCTAATTCTGTAATTTCCGTGCACTTTACAATAAATCTTGATAAATCTTCTGGCAATGGTGTCGCACGTAATAGAAAAGTAGATACTGCCCCTTCATAATTTAACATCTTAATTCTTCTACCACTAGATAAAGTATCGTCTAGCCATGTTATATCATGCGTCGTCGAGTAGTATCCATTTTCTCTAATAAAATGTTCAGCAAATACCAAATGTTGCTCACGATAGGCAAACAAATTTTCATATCCGAAAAAAGCTAAAAAATTTGTATTACAATCAACTATTTCATCATCTTCTACTATAAATAATAGATCATTTTGAAAATCAAACATCGTTTGAAGCAATTCCTGCTGCAAACTAACTTGCCTTACTAAAGAAAGTTGATACAAACTCTTATTCACTTCCTCTAACACTGCTTGCGGAGTTACAGGAGCTATTACAATATTACGTATTCCTAATGCAAGTACATCTGTAAATTCTTTTGTTATTTGTTGATCCCAAATGACAATGAATGTACTGTGCGGAGTATACATATTCTTTATATATTTTATTTGAGAATAATCTGTTACATACGTAATGATAATGTGTGGTTTCGTTCTTTGAAATAATAGTTCGCCCTCTTCAAAACTATTTGCTATAAACATACATTTTGGATGGATATTTTCTACCGTTTGTTGATGCTTACATCCATTTTCTATATAAAGGACATTTAACTGCAGATCTTGTAACACATTTTGGAAAACCGTATTCTCTAATAAAAAATGTAGTATGTTAATCACTAGTCTTCACTCACTTCATATATCTTGTTCTACTGAATTCCTCACAAACTTTTTTAAAAGACTGGTCTCCAATAAACTTTAATTTGTGAGAGATACATATTAACAAGCTAATTGAGAATGTTATCTTCGCTTTTCACTCTATAAATTCCTTTTTTAGTGTATGATTGTAGGAATTGTATCGTTTGTATGAATGCCCTAGCTAATTTTTAAAACTTGACAATTAAAATAAAGATATTATATTCTTAAATTCGATAACTTACAAAATGTAAGTAATGTATATTATTTTTTTGAAAATAATTCGATATACAATTTGGAGGATATACAATGACAAACGACAACTTTTTTGATGTTCTATATGAACGCACATCTACACGTGCATTTAACCCAAATAAAGAAATCTCATCTACAGAATTACATGAGATTTTAAAAGCCGCAGCACAAGCACCTTCCGCTTGGAACTTACAACACTGGAAATTCCTTGTTTTTCAAGGTGAAGATGTACAAAAACGATTACACCCAATAGCTTATAACCAACAACAAATTCTTGATGCTTCTGCAGTAGTCGCTATTTTAGGTGATTTAGAAGCTTATAAAAATGTTGAGCCAGTATATGGTCCAATTGTAGAACAAGGATTTATGAAAGAAGAAGCAAAAGAACGCTTAGCTAAAAATATTGAATCTGCATATGCTCGTGAACAATTCCCAAGAGATGCTGCCTTTTCAAATGCATCTTTAGCAGCAATGCAACTTATGCTTGCAGCTAAAGCAACTGGTTGGGATACTTGTGCTATTGGTGGCTTCAACCCACAAGCACTGACAGACGAATTTAACGTTTCATCTCGTTACGTTCCAATTATGCTTATTACAATTGGTGAATCAACTTTAAAAGGCCACCCTGCACCTCGCATGAGCGTAGAGCAAGTGAGCGAGTGGGCAAAATAATAAAAAACGAAGGCAACTACATTGCCTTCGTTTTTTTATTCCCTGTCATACTTTTGTAATATTACTACAAATCATTCGACATTTATACTTATGGAAAAGTATATTCTATTCCCTTATCATAAATAAACGTGACGTTTCGTGTCGAATTTTGTTAAGGCATTGAAATATACCCGTGTATTTTTGTTACAATTGTGATACAATGATAACAAATAGATAACAAGAGAGGGATTTTCATTGAGTTCATACGGAAGCTTTATCGCACTTTTATGTTACATAGTAACTGTACTGCTTCTATATTTTATTGGTGATGCCGCAAACATCTCCATTTTACAATTTCCAAAAGAAGAAGCATTCCAATTAGAATCAGAAAAACACACTGCACGATCCATTGTACCATTACTCCTAGCTCTTCCCGTATATATCATCGTTTTATATAAAAGTAAAAAAGTGTAAAGGCTACCCATTTCATTTATTTCGGTGGTTTTTACATTTTTTGTTATATCTCCCCTATTTTAAACATCATTCCATACTAAACACCCAGCTAGTCATTTAAAATGAGAAAATCCCCTAGAAAAAATTCCACTCTCTGTCCAGTCACTAACTACCGAACTTACATAGATTATAAGTGTGAAGGGGGTGATGAGGATTATGTTTGGATCATTTGGATGCTGTGATAACTTTAGAGACTGTCATCATCGTGAAAGAGAGTGTGACCATCGCGACCATCGTGAGAAAGAGAGAGAAGTAGTTAGACCACAACAACCAGCTGTATGTAACGTACTTGCTAGCATTTCAGTTGGAACAGAGCTTTCTCTTTTAAGCATTAGAGGTAATGGTACTTTCAACAATGTAATTTTTGAAGGTTTCTGTAACGGTGTTGCTCTTTTCTCTGCTTTAGCTCGTAATGGCAAAGATAACAAAGATAACAATAAAGACGATAAGAACAATCAAAATCGAAATACTTTTACTGGTATTTTACGCGTATGCCCAACTGATATCGTTGCAATCGCTATCTAATTCTGTCTCTTATCCTCAATAGTAAGCAAATAAGATTTACTTTTCTCATAGAAAAAACCTGAGACCGATTTCAAATCGGCTCAGGTTTTTTTATTAATTATATGCTTTTAACTAGTTCAACAACTTCTTCAGCAGTTGACATCATTAATGCTTTTTCTGCTAATGTTTCCATTTCTGCTTTTGACAACTTGCTTAGCTGTGTTCTTGCAGGAAGAATAGATGTTGCACTCATACTGAACTCATCTAAACCTAATCCTAATAATAATGGGATAGCAAGTGAATCGCCCGCCATCTCACCACACATACCAGCCCATTTGCCTTCTTTATGAGCAGCATCGATAACCATTTTTACAAGACGTAAAATAGATGGGTTGTATGGTTGGTATAAGTAAGATACTTGTTCGTTCATACGGTCTGCAGCCATTGTGTATTGGATTAAATCATTTGTTCCGATAGAGAAGAAGTCAACTTCTTTCGCGAATTGGTCTGCTAATACTGCTGAAGCTGGGATTTCAACCATCATACCAACTTCAATAGAATCAGAAACAGTTGTACCCGCTTCTACAAGTTTCGCTTTCTCTTCTAATAAAATCGCTTTCGCTTGACGGAACTCATCAAGAGTTGCAATCATTGGGAACATAATTTTTAAGTTACCGTATACGCTAGCACGAAGTAATGCACGAAGTTGTGTACGGAACACATCTTGTTCATCAAGACATAAGCGAATTGCACGGTATCCTAAGAATGGATTCATTTCTTTTGGTAAATGTAAGTATGGAAGCTCTTTATCTCCACCGATGTCAAGTGTACGAACAACGACTGGTTGACCTTCTTTTACACCTTCAAGAACTGCTTTATACGCTTCGAACTGCTCTTCTTCTGTTGGAAGATTGTCACGGCCCATGTATAAGAATTCTGTACGGTATAAGCCAACGCCTTCTCCGCCATTATCGATAATACCTTGTACATCATTTGGTGTTCCGATATTTGCAACAAGCTCAACGTGATGTCCGTCACTTGTTACAGTAGCTTGGTCTTTTAATTTTGCCCATTCAGCTTTTTGCTCTTCAAATTTCGCTTTCTTTTCTTCAAACGAACGAAGAGTTTCTTCTGATGGGTTTACAATTACTTCTCCATCTAAACCGTCAATGATAACGATATCGCCGTTTTGGATTTTCTCCATAACAACTTTCGTACCAACAACAGCTGGAATTTCCATAGAACGAGCCATAATTGCAGAGTGAGATGTACGTCCACCGATATCAGTAGTGAAACCTTTTGCATACTTACGGTTTAACTGAGCTGTATCAGATGGTGTTAAATCTTCAGCAATGATGATTACCTCTTCAGAAATTGTACCAGGATTTGAGAAGTTAATTCCTAGTAAATGTGCAAGAACGCGTTTTGTTACGTCACGAATGTCCGCAGCACGTTCTTTCATATATTCGTTATCCATGTTTTCAAACATAGAAATAAACATTGATGCAACTTCATCCATTGCAAATTCAGCATTTACTTTTTCGCTATTTACTTTATCTTTTACTGGGTTTACTAGTTCTGGATCATTTAATACTAATAAATGTGCTTCAAAGATCGCAGCTTTGTCAGCACCTAGCTCAGCAAATGCGTGGTCCTTAATAGCTTCTAATTCAGTTTTTGCTTTTTCAAGCGCAGCGTCTAAGCGTGCAATTTCTGCAGCTTCGTTTGTAATTGATTTCTTTTCGATGTTAAATTCAGGATTTTCAAGTCTGAAAGCCTTTGCAATAGCAATCCCACTTGATGCAGCGATCCCTTGAATGTTAAGAGTCATTATTCTCCTAATCCTTCGTTTTTCATAGTTTCTTCGATAGCTGCTAGTGCTTGAGCTGCATCATCACCATTTGCAGTGATTTTAATTTCTGCGTTTTGTTGAATGCCTAAAGACATAACGCCCATGATTGATTTTAAGTTAACGTTCTTTCCGTTATACTCTAAGTTAATGTCAGAACCGAATTTGCTTGCAGTGTTTACAAGTAGAGTTGCTGGACGAGCATGAATTCCTGAGTCGCTAGTTACTTTAAAGATTTTTTCCATGATAATTTATCTCCTTTAAATTACAGTATTTTTTAGTTGTATAGATGTGAGTACTACATCATCTATTGTATATAATAGGCGATGTTCGGTCAACCACATCGCCTATTATAATTATAAACATTTTGCGTCAAATTCCTACTGAATGTCAATAATAGCGGTTTCGCCCTTCTTAACATTTCCATCTTTTTCCAATTCGACTTGTTGCCCTTGTTGTAAGTTTGTAAAGACAATTGGTGTAATGATAGATGGTGCATTTTCTTTTACAAATGCAAGATCTACTTTTAATAATGGTTGGCCTTGTTTCACCTTGTCGCCTTGTGCTACAAGCGCTTCAAAACCTTCACCATTTAATTTTACAGTATCAATACCGAAGTGGATTAAAATTTCTTTTCCGCCTTCAGATTGAATACCAATCGCATGTTTTGTAGGGAATACATTGACAATCTCACCGTTAACTGGAGAAACTACTGTTCCTTCAGTTGGCTCAATTGCAAATCCGTCTCCCATCATTTTTCCTGAGAATACTTGGTCAGGTACTTCTGTAATTGGTAAGATTTTTCCTTCGATTGGTGATACAATTGTTTCATTTTCATCAACTTTTTGAGGAGTTTCTTCCACTTTTACAGGTTCTTCTTTTTCAACATGAGGTGTACGACCTGACATAATATCATGAATTTGTGATTTTAATGTGTCAGATTTCGGCCCGAAAATTGCTTGAATGTTATTTCCAACTTCAAGTACACCAGCTGCTCCAAGTTCTTTTAAGCGGTCTTTGTTTACATTCTTTTGTTCGTTAACTTGAACACGTAAACGAGTAATACAAGCATCTAAAGAAGCAATGTTTTCTTTACCACCAAGTGCTACTAATACTTCACGAGGAAGTTCGCCTGCTTCTGCTTTTCCTGCGCCGTCATTTGCATTTGCCACTTCACGACCAGGTGTTTTTAGATTCCATTTGCGAATTGCAAAGCGGAATCCGAAGTAGTAAATAACTGCTAGTACAAGACCAACAATAATTACCCACCACCATGCTGTACGGCCTGGTAGTACACCGAATAATAGGAAGTCAATTAAACCACCAGAGAATGTCATACCAATTTTAACACCTAAAATTTGCATTGTCATAAATGATAGACCAGCAAATACAGCGTGAATTCCGAATAATACTGGCGCTACGAATAAGAATGAAAATTCAAGTGGCTCTGTAATACCTGTTAAGAAAGATGTTAATGCTGCAGAACCTAAAATACCTGCTGCTAATTTTTTATTTTCTGGACGTGCTTCATGGTACATTGCTAAAGCTGCTGCTGGAAGACCGAACATCATGAACGGATACTTACCAGTTGTAAATGTACCTGCTGTTAATTCTACACCGTCTTTTAACTGTGCCATAAAGATTTTTTGGTCACCACGGATTAATTCGCCAGCTGCATTCGTATACTGACCGAATTCGAACCAGAACGGTGAATAGAAAATGTGATGTAATCCAAATGGAATTAATGAACGTTCAATTAAACCGAATATAAATGCTGCAATTGTTCTATTTGCATCAATCATTTGATGTGAGAACGTGTTTAAGCCACCTTGAATGTATGGCCAAACGAAGCACATGATAATACCTACTATTAAAGAGAATGTTGCAGTTGCGATCGGTACGAAACGCTTACCTGCAAAGAAACCTAAGTATGATGGTAATTCAATGTTGAAGTATTTATTATAGCAATATGCCGCTACTATACCGACGATAATACCACCAAATACCCCTGTTTGTAGCGTTGGAATACCTAATACGTTTGCATACGCTGGATCTGCAAATCCAATTTTTACTGGGTCTGCTCCAGAACTTGTTACTTTCACTAGCTTATCTACTTCTAAGAACACACTCATCGTTTTGTTCATAATTAAGTAGCCGACGAATGCTGCTAAACCAGCTACTCCGTCTCCACCAGCTAAACCAATTGCTACCCCAACTGCGAATAATAATGCAAGGTTAGCGAAAATAATATCACCAGATTGTTCCATAATTTTTGCAACCATTACGAACCAATCTGCTTTTAAAGCAGGAATAATATTTGTTAACTGTGGATTTTGAAATGCATTACCAAATCCAAGTAAAATACCTGCCGCCGGTAAAATCGCTACTGGAAGCATTAACGCTTTTCCGACTTTTTGAAGAACACCAAAGATCTTCTTAAACATGGAAACCCTTCCTCTCTTATCTATATTGATACCTTCCGACAAACGCCAAAAAGACATGAGGAAAAAAAGATAGAACGATAGCTATACAAAGGGTAGTATATCCCTTTCTCTAGCTTACATTCCTTACTTTTCTCCACTCATGCCTGATCGAATCAGTAACACGTGTCAAAAATAGGTTTACGTATAAGTTCACTATAATTAAGGCAAACGTTTTCGTTACTCACCTTAATGTGTTTGTCGAAATTTGTATAACTTTGCAATAGTTATTATACATAACTATTGTAAGCGATTCAATCATTTTTTTTAACGTTTTCATTTTAGACAAAAATATATGACTTTTTACACATGCTCTGCCTTCACTAAGCGTTGCAAGTGCATTGTTAAATAAATACTTTCAGCTTCATATACAGGTAGTTGCAACTCATTTTGCATGACCTTAACTAGCTTCCAAGCCAAGTTATAGCAAACTGGATACTCCGCCTTTAATAAATCAGCAAAACTTTGCGATTCTTCTACTGTTTCTCCTTTTTTCACCCTCTCAATAGCATATTGAAGATGACGAATAAGGCGTAAATAATGAATGCTCTCTTGGTCTAATGTAATTTGTAAGTTTGTCTCAATTAAAGATACAAGTTGTGCAATGAGACGGGAGTTTTGATTAACTGAAGATAAATCAGAATTTGTAAGCGAACTGTAAATGTGAAGTGCAATAAAACCAATTTCTCCTTCTGGCAATGTAATTTGCAAACGAGAATTTAAAAGTTGTACAACACCTTCCGCAATTTCATATTCCTCTGGATAGAGCATTTTTGTTTCAACTAAAAAAGGGTTATCAATTGTAAGTCCTTGTTTTAACCTTTTAATCGCAAATGAAATATGATCCGTTAACGCAATATGAATATGTTCATTTAGTGGAGATTTCGCTTTTTCTTGAATGTACAGCATAATATCGTTCATCAATTCAATTAATTTTTCACTAATATGCGGCACTAATAATTTGTATTGTTCACGATCACGTTCATTTTTTAAGACAAACATTTTTTCGATTTGTTCTTGCTCCAATACATCTTTCGCTTTTTTCCCAAATCCAATTCCTTTACCAATCACTACTACTTCCTCGTGTTCCGGATGGCTAGCAATGATGACATTATTATTTAAAACTTTTTTAATTTCTAGATAATTACTCATATAACACCACCCTCGTACTTAAATAGCCTACTTTTATGTTACAGAATATTCTTCTTTGTCGTCAATGTAAAACATCTGCCATTTAATAAAAATTCATTTTTTAGACATGTTTATATATGATGCGTATAATGTAAGAGCAACTGTACATAGAAAGGAGATAACAGCATGATTAAAATGTTTGTAAGTGATATCGATGGTACAATGATGCAACACGGAGGTCTTATTGATGAACAAGATGTTGCGGCACTACGCAGCCTTGCCGAACAAAATGTTATTCTTTGCTTCGCTTCCGGAAGACTTGATAATGAAATTGCAGACTTAATGAAAGCTGTAAATACAAATTTTCATCGCATTAGTGTAAATGGTGTTTTTGTATATACACATGAAAATAAACAACTATTATCTGCAACTTTTGATTCCAGCATACTTCCCGATTTGTTAGCTATGACGAATGAAGATCCTTATTTCCGTTATGTAAGTGATGAGCATAATTATTACATTGAAGAGAAAACACCTTTTATTCAAGAACTTGAACAACAAGTAACTATGACTTCTGTTGAAGAACCAAACTTACTACAGAAGATTGATGATACGATTTTCCCAAATAAAATTTCTGTCGGTGGAACAAAGGAGAGCTTACAACTCCTTCAGAAAAAAATTGATGAAAAATTCCACGGGAAAGTTAGTACTTTCATCTCAGCAGAACAATGTTTAGATGTAATGCCACCGAATGTTAGTAAAGGCTCTGCCATTTCTGTTTTATTAAATGAGTTTCAAATAAAACCTGAGGAAATTGCTTGTATAGGGGATTCTTACAATGATATTCCTATGTTTTCTTTAACTCCTCACAGTTTTGCTATGTCACAAGCAGATGATGCAGTAAAAAATCACGCTCACTATGTAGTAAATCACGTCAAAGATGCTGTTAACCACGTAATTGCTCATAATAAAAATACGACTCATTCCTTATAAGGATGAGTCGTATTTTTATTTCTTTACATGTTAACCATTTTCAATTCCACTGTACTTCACAAACTGAAATATACTATTTGTTACGTGCGATATTCGTAATAAATTTATAACGATCTCCACGATAAATACATTTCACGTACTCTAGCGGTACCTCACCTTCTGAATATGACCATTGACGCATTACAAGTACAGGCGCCTTTTTAGGAATATGCAGATGTTCAGCTTCATTTTCCGTCGCAACGGAAGCTTCAATTGACTGAGTAGCGCTAACAAGTTTAAAGCCCAGTTTTTTCTCTAAATGTTCATATAAAGATTGTTGCAATATCTCTTCGTTAATATCTTTTACAAGAGCTGGCGACAAATATGTCGTCTCAAAAGCAATCGGTTCATCATCAGCTAAGCGAATACGCCTCACTTCATAAACCGATTCCCCCTCCTGTATTCTCAACCGGTCTGCTATTTTAGCAGTAGCTGGAACTAGGCGGAAACTAAGTAATTGACTACTTGGGTTCATCCCACGAGAAATCATGTCTTCTGTGAATCCCGTCATTCCTTGCAATTTTTGTTCCACTTTCGGAAGTTGGACAAATGTTCCAATTCCACGCTTCCGATATAAATAGCCTTGTTCCACTAAATTATTAATCGCCTGTCTGATTGTCATTCGACTCACTTCGAACTTATCACAAAGTTCATTCTCAGATGGGATTTTATCTCCCGGCTTCCATTCGCCGTCCTCAATTAGCTGTTTCACCCACTCTTGAATCTGATAATAGATCGGAAATGGTGAATACTTGTCGATGTTCATCAGCAATCGCCTCACTGCATAAAGATAGAGCTTCTTGATCAGCGATTACGGTTACATTCGGATGACGTTGTAAAACTGTAGCCGGACACTCTTCACTATATTCACCTTGCAATAATTCTTTAACAGCTTCTGCCTTTTTAGAACCCATAGCAACTAGTAGAATTTGTTTCGCTTTCATAATGCTTCCAATTCCCATTGTAATCGCATGAGTTGGCACATCTTCTTCTTTCTCGAAGAAGCGAAGGTTTGCTTGGCGTGTAGATTCTGTTAATTCAACAATGTTTGTTGGAGAATTAAACGGTGTTCCTGGCTCATTAAATCCGATGTGACCGTTTTCACCGATTCCAAGAATCTGTAAGTCAACTGGGTTAGCAGCTAGAATGCCCTCGTAACGTTTGCACTCTTTCTCTAAATCACTTGCCATCCCGTTTGGTACATAAGTTTGTTTAAATGGAAGATGATCAAACAACTGTTCTTGCATGAAATAGTGATAGCTGTTTTTATCTTCATGTGGTAAATTTACGTACTCATCTAAGTTTACAGTGGTTACACGGCTTGTATCAAGTTTATTTTTTCGCATTTCTGCATAAATACCTAATGGAGAGCTTCCTGTAGCCATTCCTAATGTTGGATTTTCTTTTGTTTTTACAACTTCTTCAATTAATTTATAACCTGCTTCTGCTAGTTCTTCTGGAGTTTTTACAACAAGAATATTCATTTAATTACTTCCCTTCCTTCATATGAATTCCTAAACGAACCGTATCATATACATGTAAATCTTCATTCATCACAACAAAGTCTGCATCTTTTCCTACCGCTAATGCACCTTTATTATTTAATCCAAACTCTTCTGCTTGGTTAACTGATGTCATCAGTACTGCATCTTCGATTGAACAACCTGTAAATTCAATTACATTTCGGAAAGCTTGATCCATTTTTAAAATACTACCAGCTAACGTTCCATCTTCTAATCGAGCACTACCATCTTTTACATGTACTGGCTGTCCGCCAAGCTCATATAATCCATCTTCAAGACCTTTTGCACGCATTGCGTCAGTAATAACACTTACTTTTTTTGGTCCTTTTAACTTATATGCTAATTTCACCATATCAGGGTGAATATGAATGCCATCTGTAATTACTTCAACCATTACATCTGGATTTAATAACACATGACCAACAACTCCTGGTTCACGGTGATGTAATCCACGCATTTGATTGTATAAATGTGTCGCATGTGTAATCTTTCTATTTTTTAGTTGCGCATCAATTGCATCTGTATGCCCCATTGTGCCAACTACACCAGTTTCAGCAAGATATTGTTCAAACTCTAATGCTCCCTCTTCTTCTGGTGCATATGTTACTAATTTAATTAAATTCCCACTTGCTTCTTGCCATTGTTTAAATTGCTCAATATTTGCAGGAACGATATGTTCAAGTGGTTGTGCACCTGCACGTTTCTTTGAAACATAAGGTCCTTCTAAGTGAATATATTCAAAATGCGCTCCTTTTTCTTTTGCTTCTTTTGCAGCAGTTAACGCTGCTTCAATTGCCTCTGGAGCTTGTGTCATTGTTGTTGGGAAGTAAGTTGTAACCCCTTCTTTTAACATTTCTTTACCTAGAGTTACTAACCCATCGCTATTTGCATCCATCGCATCAATATCGTATCCACCATGAATATGAACATCGATCATACCTGGAATTACAATCTTCCCTGTAGCATCAAAAACAGTTTCATTTTCTTGTGGTACATATTGAGCCATCAAACCAATTTCTTTAATGGTTTCTGCGTAACGAATAAATCCGTTTTCCACTATTTCTTGACCTGTGTAAATTTTGGCATTGATGACAATTTGCGTTTTCATTTTCATCGATCCTTTCCCATGAATTACCTACTTGTTATTATTACCTTATTCGCCTAGTTCCATCTTAATATACACACGAGTAGTTGTCTATACATTCTAATAAAATTTCCTTTTTATTCAACAGAAAAGGAAATTTCTTACGTCTCTTATAATTATAATATATATTATTCATTTTTCCAAAAAGGGACAGTATCGCCCCCTAATATAGAAATCACTTCAATAATGGCATTAACCCGCTAGACTCTAACATAATATGTTCACCATCTGTTTCCATTTCTACTGTACGTTTATTCGTTCTATATACCATTATACCGTGCCTTTTTAAGCGTTTCACTACACTTTGGTGAGGATGTCCATACGGATTACTACTCCCGTACGACAAAATAGCAAACTGCGGTTCCACTTTTTTTATAAACGTTTCACTTGTTGAAGTATATGAGCCGTGATGCCCCACTTTTAACACATCTGCATGGACATCAAATTGTTTTAATATTTCATGTTCTGTTCGTACATCCGCGTCACCCATTAATAAAAAATCCGCTTTTCCATATCGCACCTTTAAAACAATTGAGGATTCATTATTTTCATCTTTTGATTTCCCGTTGTTTAATACTTGTATAGAAACATGTGGATCCAGCGGTATATATTGTCCTTCCTTTACTGAAACGAAAGGTATCCCTCTTTTTTTAATATTATTCCGATACGTATGATAAGTAAGAGAACTATATGTTTTTCCGCTATCTAATATAAGCGATACCGGTATTTGCTCTACAATTGGAATTAACCCTCCTATATGATCCATATCGGGATGCGTACTGACAATTACATCTAGATGATTAATCCCTTTCTCAATTAATTTCTGAATAATAACCTCTCCTGCTTCATAAGGTCCTCCATCAATTAACATTGTTTGTCCATTTGGCATTATAATAAGTGTTGCGTCACCTTGCCCCACTTTTAAAAAGCTCACTTTCATTTTACTAAGATGTTGCCGATGCATATGTAAAGGAGACGTAGTATGAATGGACATCATATACCTTTTAGCTGATGCGCTATTTAAAGAAAAACATAATAAAACAGAAACTAATAATAAAATAATCCGCATACTTCTCATAACTCGTCTCCTTTTTTCATTTAGTATGGCACTGTAAATAATTGATATACAAAAAAAGCTTAGCAAAATGCTAAGCTTTTATTTCGATATCTCTTGTAAGGAACCGAAGAATAAATCCGCTTCATTCATTTGTTCATTCTCTTCAGAAAGCGGTGGTAAATCATCTAATGTTTTCAATCCAAATGTGTCCAAAAATTCTTTTGTTGTTCCGTATAAAATAGGACGCCCTGGTCCTTCTGCTCTTCCCATTTCTTTTATAAGTAAATGTGAAACCAACGTTTGTAACGCCTTATCGGTTTTAACTCCTCTAATCTCTTCCATTTCAGTCCTTGTGATTGGTTGGCGATATGCAACAATCGCTAAAGTTTCGAGGGCAGCTTGTGAGAGTGAAGCAGCTGTTGGTGTATCTATTAATTTTTGATAATATGAAGCATGTTCTTTCTTTGTAGCAAAACGATATACTTTTGCATACTGTACAATTTGCAAACCACGGTTTGCACCTTCACATTCTTGTTGCATTTCTTCTAAAATATTAATTACTTCATTCATTTCAATTTCAAGAACTTTCGCTATTTGTTCTGGATAAATCCCTTCATCACCAGAAACAAATAAAAGGCCTTCAATAATTGACTTTTGTTCTTTCCTATCCATTTCACGAGCTCCTTCCTTCTATTTTCCCATAAAAATACACATCAAAAAACCGAATCACAATTAATGCGTTCGGTTCAATATTTTTTCTCTTGTTCCAAACGATACATTAAAACATAGCATGAGATAAAATGTTTCTATCCCATTTTCACATACTTGCTCTATGCAGATTTATTAGAGCTTGATACGAAAATTTCATCAAAATTATGTTCTTGCTCAATTATGATTTGTTGATTTTTCATAAGTTCCAGAACTGCTAAAAATGTTACAACCATTATTTCACGTTCATCATCAACAAACAAATCGTAAAAACTTTGGCGACCACCCTTTATTTTTAACTGCTTTAAAATATCAGTCATTCGCTGTTCAATTGGTATTTCTTGACGAGTAATACGTGTTGTTACAGGTTTTTTTGCCTTTTTACGGCGCATTAATTTTTGAAATGCTGCTAGCATATCATATAACGTAACATCAAGAGGTAAGCTTGTCTCCTCTTCTTGTTGCAACGATGTAAAGTCAATTGGTGGACGTGTATATAGCTGTGCTCTTTCTTGTTCTCTTTCTTTTAACTCAGTAGCAACTTGCTTATATTTCTTATATTCAATTAACCTCTCCATCAATTCTTGACGAGGATCATCTATAAAATCATCACCGTTATCAAGTACATCTTCTTCATGTTTCGGCAACAACATCTTACTTTTAATTTGTAATAACGTTGCAGCCATTACTAAATACTCACTTGCAACATCTAATTGAAGTTCTTTCATCGTATGCACATAAGATAAATATTGCTCTGTAATATCTGCTACAGGAATATTATATATATCAATTTCATAACGATGTATTAAATGTAACAATAGATCTAACGGCCCTTCAAAAGCCTCTACTTTAAAATTATATTGCACAAAGCATCCCACCACATTTTTTCTATAACAACATAAGTATAGAGCATACTCATGTTCTATCCAACCTTTTTAAGAAATTTAATTAAAAATAGACCGATGCCTATGTCATCATGCCCACCACTTCATATGATAACAGTGTAGTAAGAACAATGTAGGAGGTCAAAAAACTATGGGTCACGTTGATTGTGGTTTTAGCAGTGGGTTCGCATTACTTGTTGTACTGTTTATTTTACTAATTATTGTAGGAGCAGCTTGCTTCTGCTAATATGAACAATAACGGCTAGGGGGAAACCTCCTAGTCGTTTATTGTTCATATTTCTATGATACACTTATATGTATAACCGTTAGATAGGAGCGAGAAAACATGTATCCTACCGAATACATACAATTTTTAATTCATTTCCATGGAGATTATGACTATTTTGAATGCCACGAAATACTAGAAGAGTATTGGAAAACAAAACCAAGAGGTAATCGTGATCATTACTTAGTTGGTCTCATTCAAATCGCAGTTTCTTTATACCACCAAAGACGTGCTAATTGGAATGGTTCCACAAAAATGATGAAAAGCGCAATCACAATTTTAGAAAAAAGCGGTGTGCCTTTACAACGTTTAGGAATTAATCAAGTACAACTTCTTTCCTTGCTCAATGAAAGATTGCAATCTATCCATAAAAAAGAACGTTTTGTACCTTTATTTTTACCCTTATCAGATTCATCGTTAGAGAAGCAGTGCATAGAGTTATGTCAAAAACAAAACCTCTCTTGGAAAGACTTGAATGCTATCCCAGGTGAATATATTATAAACAAGCACACTTTGCGTGATCGCACAGAGGTCATTACTGAACGAAACGAACAATTACAAAAAAGAAAGCAGAGATAATAAACTACTTATCTCTGCTTTCACGAATGTATATTTTGTTCTAGCCCTTTACATTTTTCGCAAAAACTTGCCGTTTGCTCATTTCCGCAAATTGTAAACTCAAGAAATTTACTCTTTAACTCTTGAACCATCTTCGTTCCAATCCCCACATGACGGTGAGACGGGTTCACACTCAAATGCTGAATTTCTAATACTTGATTCTCTTTTTTTACAATCCCCATTATTCCAACAAAATCTTCATTTTCTTTCCACAAATACAATTGCCAATCATCTTTTGCTTCATATTCTTTCATTGTCAATTGTAATGTTTTCACATCTTTTTCAGTTGGCATAAACGAAAGAAGCCCCATTGCAATTTTTTCATAACTTTTTTTAAAACGAATTAACATAACCCTTATCCCTTCTTACAAAAGTTACAAACTAGTAATCCCCTCAATCACTCTTTTCATATCACATTCATTTTACAATATTTTCAACAGAGTGAGAAGAGTCTAAAACAACTTGATAATCATACAAAGCGAAAAGAAGAAAGTCAAATCTATGTTTCAGCACTATTCCTTTAATAAATAGAGTTAAAAAAAGAAAATTTTATATGGAATGGAAAGAAACATATCATTCAACAGCACTTCATTCATAGTTACCCTAAAGCAGCACAATTCTAGCAAAATTAATATAACAAAAAATATTTATTGAAACATATAATGTAATGTATTCTATGTAATTGGTTAAAGGTTTGTTCTCACAAGCAATATATTTTAGCAACAATACTACTTGTATGATGAGCTGTAGAAGAAGTACTCAATCTCATTAAAAATAAAAAAGAGAGCAAAAGCTCTCTTTTTCCTTACCTTATTCTTCCCAAACTTTAACTTCTTTCATTACATCGCCTTGACGCATTTTTAATACTGTTTCAATACCGCTTGTTGCTTTACCAAATACAGTATGAACACCATCTAAATGCGGCTGTGGCTCATGAACGATAAAGAATTGGCTACCGCCTGTGTTACGGCCAGCGTGAGCCATAGAAAGTGATCCTACAAGGTGTCTATGAGGGTTTCCATCAGTTTCACATGGAATAGAGTAACCTGGGCCACCTGCACCTGTACCTGTTGGGTCTCCACCTTGGCTTACGAAGCCAGGAATAACACGGTGGAATGTCACACCATCATAAAATCCTTGCTCTGCTAATTTTTTAAAGTTTTCTACTGTTTTCGGTGCTTCTTCTGGGAAAAATTCCAAGTCGATTTTTTCACCGTTTTCCATTAATATGTATCCTAAAGTTTTCATGCGTATATGTCTCCTTTCAATTATCTCAGCACTATATTACCACATTCATGACTAGAAACAAAAAGAATCCGACAATCTAGATACTTCTTTTTTGAAATGTGGAAAAAGCTAGGTGACAAATAAGAAATATATACTATAATAACTTTGTTGCCCGAAAATTTTAGAAAGAGAAAGGGAGCGATTTTTCGTGAAAACGAAATTATTAGCTCTGCTATTAGCTGTAACGGTATTTATGATGCCAACAGCTTCATTTGCAGACATCATCGAGGGAGAATCAATTGTTACATTAGGAGAGAACTTATCCGAACAACAAAAACAAGATCTGTTAAAAGAAATGAAAACACCAAAAGATGCTACAATTATCACTGTATCTAATGCGGAAGAACATAAATTTCTAGAAGGCATTGTTCCAAAAGCACAAATTGGTACGAGAGCAATTTCTTCTTCTATGATTACATACACAAAACCAGGATCTGGTCTTATTGTACGATCAAAGAACATTAACTGGGTAACAGATGCAATGTACACTAACGCTTTGATTACAGCAGGTGTAAAAGATGCAGAAATTCAAATTACTGCACCTTTTAAAGTTTCAGGAACTGCAGCTTTAACTGGATTAATGAAAGCATACGAAACTGCGTCCAATAAACAAATTCCTGAAGAAGTTAAAAAAGTAGCGAATGAAGAAATGGTACAAACAGCCCAGCTTGGTGATAAAATTGGTGAAGAAAAAGCAGTTCAACTTGTTGCAAAAATTAAAGAAGAAATTGCAAAAGAACAGCCAAAAACAACAGAAGATTTACGTTCATTAATTAAAAAAATTGCTGACCAACTCGGCATTACATTAACAGATGAACAGTTAGATAACTTAGTATCGTTATTTGATAAAATGAAGAATCTTAATATCGATTGGAATCAAGTTGGTAGTCAATTAAACAAAGCAAAAGAACATGTTTCTGCCTTTTTAGGATCTGAAGAAGGGCAAAGTTTTCTAGATAAAGTGAAAGATTTCTTCTCAAGTATCATTGATTTTGTTAAATCTTTATTCAAGTAAAAAAGAAGCCCGCCAATGACGGGCTTCTTTTTTATACAAGTAACGGTAATTTCATAACAGCCTCTTCAACCGAACGCACTATGTGATTTGCTTTCTCCTTTACGTATGGATGGGCATGATGAAGAGTAAATGAATGTGGGGTTACTTCAAACATAGAAATATCATTGAAAGAATCTCCAATACAAGCAACTTCATTTGCTTCAATTTGCAAATGATCCATTAGTCGCTTTAGAGCACTCCCCTTACTCACGCCTCTTGGCATAATATCAACATAGCGTTTACCTGATATAAAAACTTCCGCTTCGCCTTGAAACGTATCTCGTAGCTCTTGATCTAACGTCACAATTTTCTCTTCTTCTCCAAAAACAAACAATTTTGCAGGGTGTACAGTCTTACCAAACTCTTCTTCTAACGCTTCAATTTCAGCGATATGCACGCCCATATATGCTTCAAAATTATGGTGATGTTCATTCTTCCTTTTTGTATATCGCTGCTCATTTGCACAAACAATATCCGCTAGTCCTTTTTTATGTATATACCGATATATTTCCTGAGCAACCGTATTTTCAAAACTCGATTCATGAAATAAATTCCCATCCGGAAGTAACATTGTCGCTCCATTTAAGCCAGTTGTGTAATATGGGAATGAAAACCTTTTTACAACTTCATCAATTCTGTGTGTAAAGCGGCCAGAGGCAAAACAAATATTTGTCCCTTTCTCAGCTAACCAACACAGCGCACGTTCATCTTCTTTTTGCATATGATTCACATCGTAAACGAGCGTGTCATCTAAATCACTTACAAATAATTTAATCATGTCCTCTTCCCCTTCCATACACAATATCTACTCTAAGTGTACACAAAAAATGTTTGATTTTTGTTAAAAAATAATAAATTTTTGCTAAAAAAAATAAACGGGTGTATAATCCCGTTTATTTTTGTCTTTTTACATTTTGAGGTCTTACAATACTTGGTCGTACTTTTAAACTAGACATTGTTGGACGGAGTAAAATTTTTGTTAACGCGCCCCAATCAAATGGTAAAAACGGCCATAAATAAGGTGTTTGTAAACTTTTTATAGACGTTAAAAATAAAATTAATATCGTCATACCAATTACAAATCCCATCTCATGGAAGAAACCCGTTAAAATAATAACAAACAATTTCCCAACCTTATTCCCTAATCCTAATTCATAACTCGGTGTTGCATATGCACCAATCATCGAAACTGCTACATACAAAATTACTTCTGGCACAAACAAACCTACATCAATTGCAATTTGACCAATTAATATAGCGGAAATCAACCCTGCTGCAGACGATAACGGCGTTGGAGTATGAATGGCTGCCATCCTTAAAAACTCAAGTCCGACCTCTGCCATTAACACTTGTAATAAAATTGGTAAATGCGTCATCTTAGTCGGTCCAATAAAAGCCAGATTTGCTGGCAAAAGAGTTGGATCAAATACAAACACTAACCAAAATGGTAATAAAAATAACGAAAATATAACACCTAAAAAGCGCACCCAGCGTAAAAATGTACCGACAGCTGGATTTTGTCTAAACTCTTCCGCATGCTGTAAATGATGAAAATATGTTGTCGGTGTAATCATAGCACTTGGTGATGTGTCGACGAGTACTAACACATGCCCTTCTAGTAGGTGATTTGCTGCTACATCTGGTCTTTCTGTATATCGAATAAGCGGGAATGGGTTATAGCTTTGCTTTACAACAAATTCTTCCACTGTTTTATCCGCCATCGTAATTCCATCTACATCAATGTTATTTAATTCTTGTTTTATAATCTTTACTAAATCCGCATTTGCAACATCTTGTACGTATGTAATACAAATATCCGTTTGCGATCTATCTCCTACTCGAACCATTTCATTTCGAAGGCGTGGATCTCGAATTCTTCTACGAATTAATGCTGTATTTACAACGATATTTTCAACAAATCCATCCCTCGCACCACGTACTACCTTTTCGGTATCTGGTTCTGTCGGTGTTCGCCCTGGATAACTACGAACATCGATCGCGAACGCTTCCGTTTCACCTTCTACAAATATCACAATGAGTCCTGATAATACTTGGAGCATTACCTCATCCATCGTTTTCACTTTGCTTACTTGTTGATGGATTAAGCGATTCTCTAAAAGCTTAACTGTATCTTCTTCTACATCCCTTATCTCATTTGTATCCACGGCTTCTTCTAAAATATGGATAATATAATTTGTATCACAAAGTCCGTTTACAAATAACACACCAATTTCTTTATTCAAAATTTGAAATTTACGAATGCCAACATCGTATGTAACGCCTAGTCCAACTGTCTGTTTTAAATAATTTTCATTGTCACTTATGAAAGTTGATATAGGGATATCCACTTTTTTAGGCTTCGTCATAAAATCCACTCCTTTCTAAAATTAATTGAATTGCTTTCTTTGTAATAGGTGACCCTCTCTCCCATTCATCATTTCCGCACATTTTACCAATATCACCAACTCCAACAATGACAGGAACATTTAAATCGTCTAAACAATATATTGTATCTCCGCTAATCCTGCCAATTTCACCATCTGGAAGTCCAAATTTATCAACACCGTATTCGGTTAAATTCCCGTTCCGATCTACACTTACATCTACACGTGCCCATTCCCAATGATGCGTATTAGACGCTACTGCTAAAATACCGAGCACATCAATTTGTTTATGGGTAGCCACATATTTTAAAGCCTTTTCACCAGATCCTTCTCCAATAAATCCACTGTCATCAAACATGACAAATACAGGGTCATATGGCGTTTGCATAATAAGCTCAACAACTTTTTTCCCTGTCAATTTGGTTGGATTACTTTGTGATGCTGAAATACACCTTCCCCCAAATTCCTTCGTTAAAAGCTCAATTGTCCGCTTTGCATATTCATCTCCATCTGTGACCAAAACAACCCTTCGTCTCATTTGATTTATCCTTTCGGTTTACATATAAGTGCTATAAAAAATGAAAACAATATCGCTGCGGAAATACCCGCAGACGTTAAACTAAACATGCCAATACCAATTCCTAAATATCCATGTTTTTCTGCTGCATGCATTGCTCCGTGCAATAGTGAATGTCCAAAACTTGTAATAGGGACTGTCGCTCCAGCACCTGCAAACTTTATTAGTTTATCGTATAATCCAAATCCATCTAAAATTGCTCCGATGACTACAAAAGTTGCCATTAAATGAGCTGGTGTTAACTTTACGAAATCTAACAATAGTTGCCCAATTAAACAAATAGCTCCACCTACAAGAAATGCATATATAAAATCCACAATTCACTCTCCTTTAACTCTCTCAAATACGACACCATGTGCAATTGTTGGAATCGTTTCCTTCTGTTGCATCATCATTGGGCTTAATAATGCACCAGTCGCAACGACAAAAATTCGTTGTAAATTCCCTTTTTGCATCTCGTGTAATAAATGACCATACGTAACAACTGCTGAACAAGCGCAACCACTACCACCTGCAAACACTTCTTCTTGACTTGCTTCATAAATCATCAATCCACAATCATTGTATATATGCCCAAGATCATAACCTTCCTCAAGTAAAAGTTGTTTCGCAATCGGCGTCCCAACAGCTGATAAATCACCCGTAACAATCAAATCATAATCATCGGCACTTCTTCTTAAATCTTCAAAATGTTGTTGAATTGTATGAGCTGCTGCTGGAGCCATCGCTAACCCCATATCCAAAGGATTTGTGATTCCTAAATCTTGCACTTTTCCGATTGTAGCTGACGTAATTTTAATTGCACTTTTTTCATCGCTAATTAATATAGATCCTGCACCAGTCACAGTTGAATTTGCTGTCCCTGGTTTTTGTCCACCATACTCTGTTGGATAGCGAAATTGTCTTTCAGCCGTTGCATTATGACTGCTTACTGTAGCTAAGACACGATTTGCAAATCCACCGTCTATAAAAGCTGAGCCAACTGCTAAAGTCTCCATAGACGTCGCACAAGCGCTAAACATTCCTAAAAAAGGAATGCCCCACTTACGCGCAACATAATTTGCTGTCACTGTTTGATTTAATAAATCTCCCGCTAAAAAGAAATCAATTTGCGATGTTTTTATATTCCCTTTTTGCACCGCTTGTTGAATTGAGTCTGACATTAATCTTCGTTCGGCGAGCTCCCAATTTTCTTCTCCACAATGCAAGTCATCATATGAAATATCAAATTTTTTCCCAAGAGGGCCCTCAGCTTCTTTCGGACCGACAGCAGTGCCCGTTGCATTTACATATATATCATTTTGAAATACCCACGTTTGTTTTCCGGTCAACCTCATACTAGCCCCTCCTTTAAGACATAAAAATTTTAAAGGTATACCTTATTAACCCAATGATATATGCACCAACAACCCCAAATACAATCACACTTCCTGCCAGTTTAAACATATTTGTAGCAATCCCTAGAACAACCCCTTCGCTCTTATGTTCTAAGGCAGCGCTCGCCATAGAATTTGCAAATCCTGTTACCGGTACCGCTGATCCTGCTCCAGCAAATTGACCAATTTTATCATATACACCACACCCTGTTAAAATCGCGGATAATAAAACAAGAGTTGCAACAGTTGGGTTTCCTGCCTCTTGTTCACTAAAGTGAAAATAATGTATATAAAATTTCATCAATGCTTCTCCAACTGTGCAAATGAGTCCACCTACAAGAAATGCTTTGATACAATTTAGTAAATAGTTTGGCTTTGGATGATACTCCTTCACTTTATTTATGTAATCATCCTTCAATTTCTGACTTGTCATTTATATACTGCCTCCTACTTTACGAAATAAATCCAGTGAAACAACGATCCTATTACTTTCCCAAGTACAATAGCAACGAGTAAAACAATAATCTTGCCCTCTACCCCTACTCGTTTCGCTAAAATAGGTAGAACATTTAACACCTCTGTTAATGCCGCAGCAAGCATTCCAATGAACGTGCCACAAAATATCCCTAATATAACGAGCCAATATTGCGACGTTTGAAATGTAATGTTTTTCAAACTGCACCAAGCCCCTGTTAAAGTACCTGCAATGACTGCCCACTCAAAATATTGAATATGCTTTCCACTTCTCGTTAATTGGGCTAAACGGGGGATTATACCAAGTACAGCTAAAAATGCGACATATCCGCTACCTACCGCAATCCCTCCAGCTAAACCAATTAAAATAACAAATCCATACTCAATCATCGGTAAGTTGTTTCATATTATCCTTGTTTTCATTAACGATTACATACTGATCAAGTGACTGTTGGTATTGAAACATCTCAACTTCTAGCGGACTTGGCTCTTCATTAATTCTCTTTTGAAATACATGATTAAAGAATAAAACCATCCCTAAACCAAGACCTAAAGAATAAGGAATTTGAAATAAAAGTGGTTGCGCATTAAATTCTCCAGTAATCATGTAATATAACCGTTGATGTACTTGTTGCATACTTACATCTTCATGGAAATAAATGATCGCAAGGGCCGCTCCAATGAAAAGTAATAGCCATACAAGCCCGAAAAAAATTGGGTGTGCCTTCTTTTTTTCGTATATAATTTCAACAAGAGTTTGTCCAGAACCGAGTAAATTAATTTGTAGATGAGATGCTTTCTGTTGAATAATCTCAATTACTTTCATAACATCAATTACAACATGCGTCTTATCATGCGCTGTTATTTTGTAAACTATCTCATTTTGTAACAACTCAACTACGGAAGAATCTCCGGCAAGTTGAGCAACATCGCCCAGCTTTACTTCATAAGTAGGAGAAACTTTTAAACGATTGCGCATTTTAATATAAATCGTTTGTTCCAACTTTCATTCACCCCTTCACTCTTCCTCGTAGTTGTAGTATGGTTATTGAATTTTTTTCTAATACAATTTTTTCATAAAAAAACATCTGCACCATTTCGGTACAGATGTTTTTTACTTATGCCTTTTTCTTAAATAAGTTTGCAATACTTAATGCAAGCCCTCCCCAAATGACTACTATTCCAATAACCATCATCATAATTGCTGATCCACTCATTATGAAACACCTCGATCTTTCCACTCTTTTTCAAGCTTGGCAGAATCCGAATGTATTTGTGCATTCCATTTCTTTAGACTAATAATTAGCGCAACGATAAGGAAGGCTGCTGCTATCGACCAACCATACGTTACAACAAACTCAGTCGGATAATCTCCATAATTCTTTTTAATGTTTTGGATTGTACCATCAATTAGCATATACCCTAACATAAGCGGAGTAATAACGAGTAAACTTACTCTCCAAAACGTTCCTAATTTAATATCAGATACAAAGTTTGCATGATTTTGATAAACTGGTAAACGACGTAAAATGAGCCCTATCGTCACTACTTCCGCAAGTGCAATTGTAATTAATCCGAAATTATTAGCGAAATAGTCGACAACATCTAAGAACATAAGCCCACCACGTGTTGCAAATACAAGAGAAACTAACACGAGAAGGGTTCCCATAATTCCAATGGTTTTTTCCCGACTTAAACTGAATTTTTCAGACACAGCAGCAAAACATACTTCCGCGAGTGAAATAAGTGATGTGATTCCAGCAACCGTTAACGATAAGAAAAATAATACACCAAACAACGGTGACATCGGTAATTCATTAATAATTTGCGGAAATACTACGAATGCAAGCCCAACGCCAGCACTTGCTACTTTATCAACCGGTACTCCCATATTATTTGCCATAAATCCAAGAGCTGCAAAGACCCCATGCCCATCAACTTAAAAGTGTTAACTATCCCCAAAAGTAAAAAATGCCATCCTTTCTTTATATTCGTGATAGAATATAAAGAAATTGAATGTTTTTTCTTAATATTA